>JAUIHJ010000130.1 GCA_030432015.1 bacterium | reverse complement strand
CTCCATCCAGTAACCCTCTGGCAGCGTGAAGTTCGAATCCGATAACCGCTGTTCAAATTCAGCGATCACTTCGGCAGGTAGCGTTCCGGCGGTGATATACGCCTTCACTTCATTCATCCGGCGTCCATTGATTCGCGGAATGGCACTGACTTCAGAGCCCAGGCTGAGGTGGCTGATCGCGTGCAGCGGCGGTCCCTCTTGAGCCCGTCCCCGGGGCGTCAGTGCCTTGAGTTCCAGCGATGCGATCGTATCCAGGCTGGCGCGCGACGCGTTCGGCATCCGGACCCGCACGGGCAACTCTTCCGTATCTTCCATCAGCGAACCGCCCACCATGCCTTCCAGCGAAGTATAGAGCTGGCGGGAGATCTCACCGTGCGTCAGTCCCGTCAGACGCGCCTCCTCTTCGTCGACATGCAAGGCGATCTTGGGAAGCGTCTCTTCAAGGTCGGACCTCGTGTGAACGACCTCTGAAGTCTCGCTCAGCAACAATCGAATCTGGCTGCCGAGCGTTTGCAGGGTCGCCAAGTCGGGACCGAACAGACGGACTTCGATCGGCGCATCGAACGGAGGCCCCTGTTCCAATTGTCGAACCAGGACGCGACACTGGGCGAACCGATCGTCAAGCTCGACTTGCAGTGCGCGAATCACATCACGCGGCGTGGCGTCGGGTTGCAGTTCAACAATGGCCTGCGCATAGAAGGCCGCTTTTTGCCGGCGGGGCATGACGTTGTAGTAGAAGGTCGGCGCGCTCCGCCCCACAAACCAGTGAACCCGGTCGACGGAGTCGTGCTGTTTAATGATCGCGCGGGCTTGACGCGTGAGCGATTCCGTCGCGGCGATCGATGCTGGGGCCGGCAACTCGAACTCGATATGGATTTGATTGCGATCCGCGGGCGGAAAAAACTGCTCGGGCAGCGAGCCCGCCTGCATGAATCCCATGAGGGGCAAAAGGGCGCCGAGCAAGATGCCGGCCACCGGGATGCGAAACAGATGCACCAGGGTCCAGCGATAGACGCTCGTCAGGCGAGCACTGCTAAAGCCGTAGCGAAAGAATGTCTGGCGACCCGGCGTCGCCGGTTGCAAGAGGGCTGTCAGCGCGGGGACCACGGTCATCGCCAGTAGAAAGGACGCGTTGATGGCCAGAATCACGCTGATCGCAATCGAGCCAACGAATTCCCCTGGTCCGCCGGGTAGCAGGGCGATTGGGGCAAAAGCCAGCGTGGTTGTCAACGTCGAGCCAAACAGGGGCAATGCCAGGTGCCGGATCGCGTCGGCGATCGCATTGGCCGATGTCATCCCCGTCGCCAATCGAGTGCGAACTTCGTCGACGATGACGATGGCGTTGTCAATGAGCAGGCCCAGGGCGATGATCAGACCGGTAATCGACATCTGGTGGATCGGGATTTCCAACCAACGCATGCCTGCCAGCACCAGCAGGGCCGAAAGCGGCAGTGCGGTTCCCACAACAATCATGCTCCGCCAACCCATCAGGAAGAATATCACCACGACGACCGCCAGCGTGCCGATCAACAGGTTCCACAACAGGCGGTTAAGCCGGCCTTCAACGAACTCGTTTTGGGATGAGATGACCTTGAGTTCAATACCTGTGGGCAGCGTCGCCCGAAAGGCCGTCAGTGTCGCTTCCAAGTCGAGCGCCCAGTGATCGATCCGATGTTCGTCCCGCACAAAGGCGCCCAGCACGATGGCGGGAACGTCGTCCACGATCGCGAGACTGGAGGGCGGATCGACCAGGGTCTTGGTAATCGTCGCGATGTCCGACAAGTTGACCATGCGGCCTTCTTGGCCGTATTGAATCGGTGTCGTGCGCAAGCGATCAAGCGAGTCAAACGCCTCGTCCACTTCGATCAGCAGCGTGTTGCTGGCGCTGTGCAACAGCCCCGCGGATTGCTTCGCGTCACTCTCCTTGATCTGACGTGAGATATCCGCGACGGTGAGGCCAAGGGGCGAAAGAACACCGGGCGCTAGCTCGATCAAAACCTCTTCTTTGGGTTCACCGAACAGGGCGACATTCTCCGTGCCCGACACGCCGCGGACGGCCTGTTGCAGATCTTCTGCCAGGCGTCCCATCACGGCCAGGCTGGCCGTGTCGTCACGTTGCCATGTTAACGCCACAATTGCCGCGTACGCCTTGAGCTCCAGCTGGTGAAAGCCTGGGGCGTGGGCCGCCTCCGGTAAATGAGCTGTCACATCGGCCAGAGAAGCCCGGACACGCGACCAAACGGGTTCGACGTCCGTGATCTCGTCCTTGAGTTCAATGCTGATCACCGAGAAGCCAGCCATGCTGGTCGAATGGGCGTCGCGAATTCCTTTGACGTTGGCGAGCCGCTGTTCCAACTTTTCAGTGACCAGCGATTCAACGCGCTCCGCATCCGCGCCGGGGAATACGGTGGTGACCAGAGCCACTCGTCGCGTCAGGATCGGATCTTCCATCCGCGGCAGCGTTGTGAACGACGACAGTCCGGCGACCACGATAATGCAAATCAGCAGCAGCACGATCCGCGGATTCTGAAACAGGAATCTGGCGATCATGGAGCCAGTTCCTCGACCACCGCAGGCTCGGCAAACGTCGATTCGGAAAGCTCAGGCTCAGATTGCACGAGAGCTTTGACGCGTTGACCGGCGACGATGCGATGCGTGCCGTTGGCCACCACGCGATCCCCGTCGTCCAGCATGCCGCGGACCCAGGCGCGATCACCCTCAAGATGAAGAACTTCGAGAAATCGTCGAACAATGTGATCATCGCCGGTCGCATCAGCGGCGACGACAAACACGGACCACAGTCCGCGAGTTTGGCGGGTCAAGGCCGAGATTGGCAACCAATAGCCAGCGCCGGGCACATCACGCGACAAGGAGAGTTGGCACACCTCGCCAGGCGCGAGTGCCAGCGAGGTGGCTTTATCAAAGGCCAGAATCAAGGTGCGTGACCGGGTGCTGCGATCAACCTCGGGAAGCACGGCGGAAACCTGCGCCTGGTAGCGCTTGCTCGCGACGTTCAATTCATAGGAATCGTCCGGCTTGAAGTCGGAGGCGACGGACAGCGGCACGGCGAACCAGGCTTCCAAAGCGTTGGGATCGACGATGCGAACGACGGGTCGACTCGGCGCTACAAGCGACGCTGCCGCGGCATGCTGCAGCGCGATGACTCCAGCAAATGGCGCGCGCAGGGTGCTGGCTTCGATTTCCGCGTCGACCTCGGCCAATTGGGCCTGGAGATCGGCGATGACGCTGTTCTGTTTTTCGACCTGGGTGCGCGTGACGGCATCCAGAGTCTCCAGGTTGCGTTGTGCCGCCTGTAGTCGCGAAGTGGCCGCCGTCCGAATCGGGTTGGGCGGTTCGCGAGGTTCACGCGCGAGCAGCTTCTTGATATCGGCCAATTCGCGCCGTAACTCCTCGACACTTTGCCGCAGGGCGATCGGATCTTGGAGTCGCGGATCGGCGGTGATGCTATCCAACGCGCGGCGGGCCTCCGCGAGCGCATCGGTCAGCTTCGTCTTCTTCAATTCGAGATGCTGCATGTCGATTTCCGCGAGGGCCGCGCCCGCCTCCACGACGTCGCCTGGTTCAACCAACAACCGCTCGAGCCGCGCAGCACGCGAAAAGCTGAGGTCAACAACCCGTTTGGCTTTGATCAACCCGATGTAGCCGCGCTGCTCGGAATGCGTTTCGGCTCGCTTGGCCAATAACACATTGACCGTTAAGGCATTGGCCGTTGCATTGGCTGGCGTGCCGTCGGTCACGGTCTCCTGACCGATCCCTCGGAGATTGACGCCGAGGCCAATCAGCACGGCGGCGACGGCGAGGGTGACGACCACGCGGACCGTAATAGGAGACCAACCGCGCGACGCGCGTTCCAGGCGATCCGTTGCTTGTTGAGGATCATCCACGTGCAGGCAGAAGCAAGGACTTGAAGATGAAGATGAGGTGAAACCCAGGCCGCTTGTCGACATTTAAGATCGGCGCGTCTCTGTGACTTTCAGATCCGTATTCTAGGGCAATTTCAGTTGACGAGAAAGATACGATGCCGCGCCTACATCCCCAGTGAGTGGAAAACACCTTCGAGCCGCTGCACATTCGGCGTGTCGTGCGGCTCTTCGCCAGCCCGCACATCCGGAGCAATCCTTTGCACCCTCGTGATAATCTCCGCTGACAGATCTTCCAGGATCTGCACATTCCGCGCAAAGCGCGCCTCCAGTCGCGCATCGTCGAGTCGTTCGTGCAGTTCTCCGTTAAGCTGCGTGAGGATGGAGATCTCGTTCTGATTCACAAAGACGGGCTCGATGTCGGCGTCGCGATCGCTGGCATCCCATTGTCGCAGCATCGCTTGCATACGTTTGTTCATGTTCCGGATCGTTTCAACCTTCTCGTTGACCGTAGCAAAGAATCGTGGGTCTGTCATTTTGCCGTTGAAATAGAGCAAGGCGGGGAAGCCCCAGTACAGCGCATAATCCCACACATATTTTAGTGACATGACACGTGGATTACCGAACAGCGGGTACTGCTCCTCGTAGGTCAACAGGTTGTCATGAAACAGATTCATGAAGATTCCCTGGTAGCGGGCGGCCATCAGGCTGATCGATTCGCCAGCAAGATCATGCTCGATCAGGCTGCAGATTTGCGTGTTCGCGATGGCGATGTAGTCGATTCCGGGCGAATACAAGGGATCGAGGAATACACCCGACTCTCCGGTCATTGCCCACCGCGAGGCGGAATAGACCTCCTTCGAACTATGCGCGATCTGTTTGATCGCCTGAAAGTCCTGCAGTTGCTCGCGGTGTGGTTCGATCGCTGCGGCACACCGGGGTTCATGCTCGGCCAACCATTGCATGGCCAGGTCGAAGCGATTGAAACCGGAAATCGGATGTAGTCGCGGGTCCGCCACAATGCCAATGCTGGTGGCGCCGGATGCCAGGGGAATGATCCAGAGCCAGTAACCACGTCCCAGCAGGTGGTTGGTACTGAGCCAACGTCGCGGCAGCTTGCCAACTCGAATCCGCCAGGCGGGGTCATCACACCACGCGTCGACATGGATTTCCGCACCGATCCGAAACCAAGCGGCGTTGATGTGGTGCGCGACCCCTTCGCGGAGATTCAGCTTTCGTTTCAGAATTCCGGCGCGGCCGCTGGCGTCGACGACCCACCGTGTTTCGATCTGAACGCATTTCCCATCCTGCTCGTATTCCACGCGGTGTGGATGGTCACCATTGGCAATCGCAACATCGCGCACGGTGGCGCGGGCGGCCAGTTCCACCCCTAAGTCGGCCACCGTTTCTGCGAGATGGTTCTCCAGCCGGCCGCGATCCACCTGATAGCCCGGCGCCGGAAAAAATTCGCTCGGCCCGACTTCAATCGCGTCTTGAAAGGATGCGTCGTGACCATCGAAGAAAAAACGCAAACCAAATTTCGGCAGGTGCGATTCGACGAGGTGCTTCTTGAGCCCGACTTCATCGGCTAGGTAATACGCACCAACTTCAATGGTGGATTCACCGACTTTGAAGGCGCCCTCGGCCACCGGATATCGGAGTTTCTCCACGACGAGTAGCTTCAGGTCGGGGTGTTTCGCCTTCAGCTGCCGAGCCAGCGTGAGCCCCGCCAAGCCGCCGCCGAGAATGGTAACATCGTAACGATTTGCAGTTTCAAGCATGTCAACTCCTTTGGCAGTTACGAGTGTAGCCGGAGGTTGATCTTTGACAACTCGCGATCTCGGATTCGGTCTGCCCAGCGCGCCGAATAGTGGCTACACTAGCCGCTGGTGCCTCACAGGCGGGCCTCAAGTAGCTGTCGTTCGTTGCTTAACGCGGCCCGGAGCGATCAGGAGTTCAGTTCCGTGTCGACAACATCGCAACCCTATGACGTGACCATCTTGGGTGGTGGTCTGGCAGGTTTGGCGTGTGCCTTGCACTGTCGCAAGACTTCTCCAGATGCTCGGATTGCAATTCTGGAAAAGGCCTCTCACCCCGTTCCCGAGGCGGCTCACAAGGTTGGCGAGTCGACCGTGGAGGTCGCCACGTATTATTTCACCAAGGTCCTCGAGTTGGAGGAGCATATCCTTGCTGAACAACTGCCGAAGATGGGGCTGCGTTTCTTCTTCGGTGCTGGTGATAACTCGAAAATCGAAGACCGACTTGAAGTGGGCGGGTCGGAGTTTCCGCCGACCCCCAGTTATCAACTCGATCGAGGGCGCTTCGAGAACTATCTCGCCCAACGTTGCCAGACGCAGGGGATCGACTTTCTTGACGGCGCCACCGTGACCCGTTTCGATCTGGGCCGCGGCAAGGCGGCACATCAGGTGTCGTACCGTCGCGCCGCGAACGACGTGTCACTCTCCACGCGATGGATCGTTGATGCCAGCGGACGGGCGGCCGTCATGAAACGCAAGCTGGGTCTGGAAATGGAGTCGCCGCACAAAGCGAACGCGGTCTGGTTCCGCATCAAGGCGCAGATCAACGTCGACGATTGGTCGCACGACACAAGATGGAGAGGCAACTACCAGGGCGACAACTCGCGCTGGTTCAGTACAAATCACCTGATGGGCGAAGGCTACTGGGTCTGGCTGATTCCGCTTGCCTCGGGAGCCACCAGCATCGGCATCGTCGCGGATGACACGATCCATCCGCTCGCGACGTATAACTCGGCGGAGAAAGCCTTCGCCTGGCTCGAAAAATACGAACCCCAATGTGCTGAAAAAGTTCGTCAGCACGCAGCCGAATTGCAAGATTTCCGCGCGATCAAGCAATACGCAACCGAGTGCAAGCAGGTGTTCTCATCACGGCGATGGGGCATCATTGGGGACGCTGGTTACTTCTTGGATCCGTTCTATTCGCCTGGCAGCGACTTTATTGCGATGGGCAATACGTTTCTGTGTGAGTTGATTCGTCGTGATTTGTTGGGGAAGTCGAATGTACTGCGCGCACCGCTTTACAATCGCCTTTTCCGCACGTTCTACCGCGGCACCGCGACCGTGTTCCGCCATCAGTATCCGTTGTTCGGCAATCATCAGGTCATGCCGGTTAAGATTCTCTGGGACTGGATGGTGTACTGGACGCTGACGGGGCACAATTTCATGCACGATCGGACCTGTGACCCGCTCATTTATGCCCGCCATATTTTCAAGCTCAAGCGGCTCAACGATCTCAATAAGGCGATGCAGGCGTTCTTTCGCCAGTGGCATCAGGCTGTGCCGTCGTACGAGGTCAACGGCACGATTGACACTTCACGCATTCCGTTGATTGTCGAAACGAACCGTGGATTGCAAGACGAACTTGATCCACAGGCCTACGCGAAGCGTTTTTCCATGAACGTCGCGCAGATGGAAACGCTGTTCTGGGAGATTGTCGATCATGCCGGGATCTCGGAGCCGCCAGCCATCAAGCGGCCCCGCGGGCGAGGCGAGCAACTCGGCGGATTTGAAATGATCTTTCGTGAGTCCACCCAACCCCGTCCAGCAGTCGACCCGACGGCAACGCCACCCGCAACCGCCAAGGTCTGACGGCTTCGGTTACCGCTGCTCATCCAGCGGTTTGAACGGAAACAGCTTGCTCGGCGTGCGTGCCTGTTGCATGATCGCCTCGATCTTCGCGATGACATCAGGGTGTTGGTCGGCAACGTTGTGCCGTTCACCTACGTCAGTCGCCAAATGATAGAGCTCGGTTTGCAGCGGCGCCGGGTTGTTCTTTCGCAGCATGTTCTGGCGAATTCCCTTCCAGTCACCGAGGCGAACCGCCTGTTGGCCGCCATAGGCTGCAAACTCCCAATAGAGGTAGTCGTGCCGTTGTTGGCGGTCACGTTCGCCCAACAGTGTCGGGGCAAAGCTGATGCCGTCAATGTTCTCGGGTGGCATCGTCTCGGTGACTTCTCCGATCGTGGGGAGCATATCCCAAAACGCGGACGGTAGGTCCGAAACCGATTCCGGCTCGATCTTGCCCGGCCAGCGTGCGACCAGTGGCACGCGGATTCCGCCTTCATATAGGCTCCCTTTGAGGCCGCGAAAGTCGCCGGCCGAAGCAAAGAAGTCCGAGTCCGATCCGCCAAGTCGATCATACGTGGGGCCGTTGTCTGAGGTGAAAACGATCAGCGTATTGTCGTCCAAACCCAGCATCTTCAGGCGGGCCATGATTTGTCCGACCCCACGATCCATGTGCGTCACCATGGCCGCGTAGCCGGCGCGTGGGGTTGGATGCGGAAGGTATCCGCGATGCTGATACGCCTCTTCAGGGATCACGTCCTTGTATTCATTCACAGCCGCGGCAGGCGCTTGGATCGACAGGTGCGGAATGGCAAAGGGCATATACAGAAAGAACGGTCGGTCTTTGTTCTGGTCGATGAACTCGAGTGCCACTTCGATGAAACGGTCCTGCGAATAGGTCTTGCCATACAGCGTGCGATCGTTGCCGGGAAGCATCTCTTTCCTGGCAACGCCTGAGCGTAAATCCCAGAGGAACTTGGGGTAGTGATTGTGGGCGTGAACCTGGCAGAGGAAACCGTAGAACAGATCCACGCCTTGCCGGCTGGGATCGCCCGTCGAACCTTCAAAGCCGAGTCCCCATTTGCCGATCGCCGCCGTGGCATAGTTCTTCTGCTTCAGCATTTCCGGTATCGTGACTTCGCCCAACGGGATTGGGTATTGGCCGGGGAAAAATAATTCCTCGGGCGTGCCTCCGTTGCGGCGCTCTGGCGGGTTGCCGTTGTTCCGAATGTAGGCGTGGCCCGGATGTTTGCCGGTCATCAGGTTGCAGCGCGACGGTGCGCACACCGCGTTGCCGGAGTAGTGATTGGTGAAGCGAATTCCCTCGCGCGCAATACGGTCAATGTGCGGCGTCTTGATCCATTTCTGACCGTAGCAGCCGAGTTCCGCATAGCCCAAATCATCCGCCACCAGCAAAACGATGTTGGGCGGATTACCGGTTGGCGTGCCGGCTTGCAACGCGTGCGGACCGAAGATGGGTATGCAAATGGCGAATGCGAACAAGATCGGAATCGCCAGGCGTTGGCTCGGGCCGGCGAGGAAACGTGAGACAAGCGAACGAGGTTGCTGAAGTCGTACTGGCATTGATGAGCCTCAAAGAGTTTCGCTGACCGTTGCCCGGCCTCTTGAGTAAGCAACGACGCGTCGCAGGGCAACCACCACAGTATCGTTTCCGCGAATTCGCTGGTCAATCGAGTCGAACGAGTGGGGCGTCAGGCGACTGCGAAGGAAATGCTACGGCGAACGAAGCAGCGTTTCGACTTCGGCACGCTCGACCTGATTCAGCATCAGTGGCTGTGACAGATCATCCTGTGACTGTTGCCACGTCGTGTAAAACGCGTCGGCGGTTGCCAAGACGTCAACGTACCGGCTACAGCCGGTGCCGAAGGGGCTGATGAACATCGGCAGGTGTTTCGAGAGTCGCACAATGTTCCGCAAGTCGCCGTCGACCAGATATGCCACGCCGCCCAGCTCTTCGCACGAGTAGCCCCGGGGGCGGCGTACGGCGGTTTGATGTTCTTCCAGGTCGCGAAGTGACTCGCCGCCGTCATAGAACAGCAGACTGTATTGATGGTCCTGAAACATGCCGACGCGTGGGACGTCGACGATGGCCGTTCCCCGAGTGATGGCGACATCCCAGGCCGGTCCGCGCGGGAAGCACCCCAGTTGGGGCTCGGCGAAGTCGACCTTGCCGGCGGCTCGGACAGCGAAGGCCGTGTTCGAACTTGACCAACAGAACGGGTGTGTGCAGAACATCAGGATGGTGTCGTCGTTTGCCGCTTCGTACACCGCCGGGTCTTTCATGTGGATGACCGACGGATCGCGCGACTGCAGAATCGTTGACACCTCGGCATTGGCGAGTGCTTCAATTGAAGCGGCCCGCAACACGTCAATGGTCCAGACGCCCGTACCCGGTTTGAGAAACGATGAGAATTCGGTTGGATAGGCGATGCCGGATTTTTCCGTCGACACAAACAGTTCGATGCCGTCTGCCGTCGCTCGTAACGCACTGCCTTCGATCGAAAGCACTTCTCGATCGCCGACGTTCAAAGCGGCCTTGGACAAGCCGAGTGCCTTGGAGAATGACGCGCCGTGATCCGTCGAGCGAAAGATGGCCAGTTCCAGGCCCCGCTCGCCGAGCCCCAGCCCCGTGCGTGAATCGCCGTGGTTGCGATACCGGCCCGCCAACAGCAGCGAACCGTCCGGCGCGGCAATCATGTTGCCACCGCCAAACCAGAATCCGGACGAGGGTTGCTGAGGCGGAACCACCGTCCTGGCGCGTCGCTGGTTGACCAGTGTCGTCGCGAGCAGCGCCAGTTTTCGCTCGCCAGTGTTGTTGAGATGGTTCAACATTCTTCCTTTAACTTTGCAAAGGCTGCTAATGCTCGTTCCAAGTGCTGGTCTGTGTGGGCTGCCGACATCTGAATTCGCAAGCGGGCCGTTCCTTCGGGAACGACGGGGAAACCGAAGCCGATGACAAACACACCCAGTTCCAAGAGGCGGTTGGAGAGACGGATCGCGTCCGCCGTCGAGCCGATAATAATCGGCAGGATCGCGGTTGGTGAATCGAGCACATCGTAGCCGAGCGATTTCAGGCCGTCGCGCATCGTCCGCACGTTCTGATGGAGTTGTGCGACGCGTTCAGGCTCACGCTGGATAATCTCCAAGGCCTTGTTGGCACTGCACGCCACCGTGGGCGGCAAGGCGTTGGAAAACAGTTGTGGGCGGCTCCGTTGCACAAGGTAATCGATGACGTCACGCGGGCCGGCCACGTACCCGCCTGCGGCACCGCCTAAGGCCTTGCCGAGCGTACCTGTGAAGATATCAATGCCGGTGGGGCCGTGTCCGGGTAAACCGAAGTGCTCGTGAATTCCGCGGCCCGACGTTCCCAACACGCCCGTGCCATGCGAATCGTCAACCACCAACGTCGCATCGTGGCGGCGGCAGGTCGCAATCAGTTCCGGCAACTTCGCGATATCGCCTTCCATGCTGAAGACCCCGTCGGTCACGACGACTTTCGCGGGCGCAGAGTTGACGTTCGATAGCGCCGACTCCAATTCGTTGATGTCGCTATGGGCGAACACGCTGCGTGTCGCTTGGCGAGCCAGACGCCCCGCGTCGATGATGCTGGCGTGATTCAGCTCGTCGGAGATTAACGCGTCGCCGGATTCCACCAGGTTGGTCAGCAGGCCTTCGTTGGCATTCCAGCAGCTGACGTAGGTCAGGGCGGCTTCGGTGCCCAGGAAGTTGGCAATGCGCTCTTCCAGGATCCGGTGGCATTCGAAGGTCCCGCAGATAAACCTGACGCTCGCCGTACCTGCTCCGTATTTTTTTAAGCCTTGATGGCCCGCTTCGACAACCTCGGGATGGTTGGCAAGCCCCAGGTAGTTGTTCGAACAAAACACCAACACTTCGCCCAGGCCGTCGATCGTCGCGTCGGGACCCATGGGAGTGGTCAGGTAGCGCAGCGATTTGTACGTACCGTTCTCATGGAGTTGTGCGAGGCTGTGGCGAAGACGATCGTCAAGGGCGGACACGGCGTGTCTCCTGGCGTAAAGGCGAGGCAAACCACCGGTGGGTGGCAAGATTGCGAACGACCCTGATTATGCCGCTAGGCCATCGATTCGTCGACCGAGCCGTTCACGTGGCGTTCTCGCCACGTTCGACCGTAGGGGGTGGTCGCGAAATGGCGACAAGTCGTTCCGTTTCGTCGCCATTGCGGCGAGCAGAATCTGGCCCGTGGTTCTAGTTAAGTTGTTTTGCTGAAATACGTTAGTAGGGGGTAGGTAATCGACCGATGCGTTGCGATGCGATGGCGGCGCGTCGCTTGCGATGGTCGGTTGCATCGAGTTGACAGCGTAAATGTCCACCCGCACTGCCCCCGGATTTTGGAATGCCGCCCCGCACGATTCGACAACTGATACTCCTCGTGGCGATCCTCGCCAGCCCCACCGATTCGTTCGGCATGGTTCAGGTGACCGAGCCACCAACCCAGGCTGGCCGTCGATCGGCAACGGCCCGCGCAACCACTCCCAGGCCGTCAGCCCCGCCGGCCGTCCCCAGCCGTTCGAAACGGGGCGTCGCCAGCGGCTGGCGACGCACGGCCCACGGTTGGGAACTCAAGAAACGTTGGTCGTCGCCAACGGATGCGATCAGGGTGTCACCCGTTGCCCGGATTCACCCGATTGTGCTCGCCGCCTTGATTGGGCTGATATCTGTGGGGGCACTGGTCGGCCTTGATACCGCTCGGCAACGGTCGTGATTGGGGCACGGCGTGACGCTCCAGAAGTTGTTGCCGCTCTGCTGAGAAACGTTTAAGTGGTGCCCACCTGGCGAGTTAGGTCGCTGCGCTGGCATCGCGAACGATTTTCTTGAGGATTTCTGTACGGACGCCGAGTGAAATCCGCACTATTTAGGAGGTGATGGTGGCTGCCGGCCGCCAGACGCTTCTTGCTTCGTACTTTACCTTCGGGGATTTCTGCCATGCGACTCACGTTGCGGACGATGCTGGCCTACCTTGACGATATTCTCGATCCCAAGGATGCCGACGAGCTTGGCGGCAAGATTCAAGAGAGTAGCTTTGCCAGCGATCTAGTGCATCGCATTCGGACTTCGACGCGCCGACTGCGTCTGGGTGCGCCCCAACTGACCGGCCAGGGAATGGGCCTGGATCCCAACAGCGTTGCCTAATACTTGGACAATGTCCCTGACTTCGAAAAGGTCTGCTTGGAATCTGACATTCACTTGGCGGAAGTCGCCTCCTGCCACCAGGTCCTGACGGTTGTGTTTGACGAGCCAGCCGAGATTGGTCGGCCGCTCCGGGAACGCATTTATCAAATCGGGCACGATGCTGTTGGTGCGGTTGCGGCGCCCGTTACCACCGCCGTCGCGCCGCCGCCTGTGCCGACGGCGGCAGTTGCCGCGAGTGCCGGCGCGGCCCCCCTTGCACCAACAGGACCGCCAACCAGGCCATTGCCGACCAACCGACCGGCGCCAGCCACTGCGGGCGTCTCGATCAAGTCGCTCGCGATCACCTTGTTGTGTACGTTTGTGGTTGCCGTGGTTGCCCTGCGTGCGGTCGGGCCATTCAATCACACGCACGTTGCCTATCGCCTGTTATTTGGTACGTCCGATCAGCGCGAAGTCGCCCAGAACGGCGATCAGGTTCCGCTCGGTGGCGGGGCCGAGTTAGATCGGCCCGATGGTCGCGACGGGGCGTCCCCGGCTGGAGGCGAAGCGGTGCCGCCCAAGTCCACAGAAATGCCCGGTGGCCCGGTGGCTGCTGCGCCAGGTGACGTTTCGCCCCCGACTCCGCCGGCGGGAGAGGCGACGGCCAAACCACCTACGGGAGTGGATGAAGTCCCGGCGACGGTGAATCCGGGCTTGAGCCCGACGACGCTTCCATTGGGCACCGCAGACCGGACCGATTCGACGGCAACGGACCGGCCGGGGGGAACCACCCCACCGCCAGCCAATCCAGCGACCACCGAGCCAGCCGCTCCGGCCCCCATGC
>JAUIHJ010000860.1 GCA_030432015.1 bacterium | reverse complement strand
CGGTTTTGTACCGGGGCGATGAGCTTCGGGTCGATTTCCGCCGAGGCCCACGAGACGCTGGCGGTCGCCATGAATCGCCTCGGTGGCAAGAGCAATACGGGCGAAGGGGGCGAAGACCCCGAACGCTTCAAGCCGCTGCCCAACGGCGACTCGCGCCGATCTGCGATCAAGCAGATTGCCTCCGGCCGCTTCGGAGTGACCGCTTGGTACCTGACCAATGCCGACGAACTGCAGATCAAGATCTCGCAGGGAGCAAAACCGGGCGAAGGCGGCGAACTTCCAGGGCGCAAGGTCGATGACAACATTGCACGGATCCGCTATTCCACTCCCGGCGTGGGGCTGATCAGTCCGCCGCCGCATCATGACATTTACTCGATCGAAGACCTCGCCCAGCTGATTCACGACCTGAAGAATGCCAATCCGTCGGCTCGAGTCAGCGTCAAACTGGTATCTGAGGTTGGCGTCGGCACCGTTGCCACGGGCGTCGCCAAAGCACATGCAGATCATATCCTGATCTCCGGCGATACCGGCGGCACAGGCGCCTCGCCCCTGACGAGTATCAAACATGCCGGGTTGCCCTGGGAGTTGGGCATCGCGGAAACGCACCAGACGCTGGTCATGAATGACCTCCGCAGTCGCGTCGTGCTGCAGACCGACGGCGGCATGAAGACCGGGCGTGATGTCGTCATCGGCGCCCTGCTGGGAGCCGAAGAGATTGGCTTCTCGACCGCGCCCCTGATCACGCTGGGGTGCATCATGATGCGGAAGTGCCACTTGAATACCTGCCCGGTGGGCATCGCCACGCAGGACCCTGTCTTGCGCAACAAGTTCACCGGCAAGCCGGATCACGTCGTCAACTACCTGTTCATGGTCGCCGAAGAAGCACGCCAGCATATGGCCAAGCTGGGATTCCGAAAGTTCATCGACATGGTGGGACGCGTTGACGTGCTGAATGCCGCCGCGGCGATCGACCACTGGAAAGCCGATGGGATCGACCTGACCCCAATTCTCTCGCCCGCTCGAAAGCATCATGACGGCGTTGAGGTCGTCTGCACCAAACCGCAGGATCATGGACTCGAGGAAGCCTTGGACAACACGCATTTGCTGGAAATGTGTGCACCGGCGGTTGCCAATGGCGATAAGGTCGAGATTGAATTGCCAATCATTAATACGAATCGCACCGTGGGCACGATCCTTAGCCATCACGTCGTGAAACGTTGGGGAGAACAAGGTCTGTCCGATGACACCATCAAGATCAAGTTCACCGGTTCGGCCGGCCAGAGTTTAGGTGCCTGGCTCGCCCGCGGCCTGACGATCGAATTGGAAGGGGATGCGAACGATTACGTTGGCAAGGGTCTGTCTGGCGGACGAATCGTAATCTATCCGCCGAAGGAGAGCGGCTTTGCGCCGGAAGACAATATCCTGGTTGGCAATGTTGTGCTTTACGGTGCAACCGGCGGCCAGGCATTTTTCCGGGGCCAGGCGGCCGAACGATTTTGTGTGCGAAACAGCGGTGCCTGGGCGGTCATTGAAGGCGTTGGCGATCACGCCTGCGAATACATGACCGGCGGGCGAGTCATCATCCTCGGCCCCACCGGCCGCAATTTCGCGGCGGGAATGTCCGGCGGCGTCGCCTATGTCCTCGCACCGGATCGCGACGCATTTCGCATCAATTGCAATTTGGGGATGGTCGAGCTGGAAGATGTTGTGGACGATGCGGATGTGGCCGAGCTACTGGAGATGGTCGAACTGCACGCCAAGTACACTGACTCGACCGTCGCCACCCGCGTGCTGGACCAGTGGCCTCGAGTGCTCCAGGACTTCGTCAAAGTCATGCCGGTCGACTACAAACGCGTCCTCATGGAACGGCAAGACCATGATGAAGAGCAAGAGTCAACACTGCATAATTAAGCGACACGATCGCGAACCGGTCAACGTCCAGCCACAACGTTTTACGATCAAGCCTTCAAACGACCAAGTGAATTGAGCCATGGGAAAACCAACAGGTTTTAAAGAGTTTCCACGTCAACCGGTCGCGTACCGCGAACCGCTGGTCCGCATTACGGATTTCAAAGAGATCTTTACCGATGCTGACGAGGACCACCTCCGGACGCAGGCTTCGCGCTGTATGGACTGTGGCGTCCCTTTCTGTCAGTCGAACAGTGGTTGCCCGATCGACAACTTGATTCCCGAGTGGAACGACCTGGTCTACCACGGGCGGTGGCGTGATGCGCTGGATCGTCTGCATCGCACCAACAATTTCCCCGAGTTCACCGGCCGCGCGTGCCCCGCCCCGTGTGAAGGTGCTTGCGTGCTGGGAATCACAGACCCGGCCGTCACGATCAAGAACATCGAGAACGCCATTATCGACCGCGGTTTCGCCGAAGGCTGGGTCAAACCCAATCCGCCGCAGGTCCGCACCGGCAAGACCGTGGCGATCGTCGGTTCGGGCCCGGCGGGGCTCGCCGCCGCGGACCAGCTGAACAAGGCCGGACACACTGTC
>JAUIHJ010000859.1 GCA_030432015.1 bacterium | reverse complement strand
AACGCGTTGAATGCTTGGGCCGCGATGGAAAAGATTACCCGGCCGAATGGAGCGCGATCGGCCGGGCCAACTTCCCGAAACATATTGGCTTCCCGAAACATATTGGCTGACGCGGCGGCCGCGGCGGCCAATCGCACGATTAACCTCTGGAGACACACCATGCATACCACCGTTTCACGCCGATCGTTCCTGGCCGGCGCTGTCGCGACGACCGCCGTCCTTTCGTCGGCACGCGTTCACGCCGCGACTCCGTCCGCCGTGCCCGCCGCGACCATCGGCGAGCCCCGCGTGATCAGCCACCTCAAGCATCGCTATCACGGCTGGCCGACGATCGCCCGCCGAGCCAACGGAGAATTGCTACTGGTTTGTTCCGGTGGCCGCGAGTCACACGTTTGCCCGTTTGGCCGAATTGAGCTGATGCGTTCGCACGACGATGGCAAGACGTGGAGTTGGCCGGAGGTCGTGATGGATGGTCCAATCGACGATCGCGACGCCGGGGTCCTGGAAACCGCTCAAGGCACGCTCCTGGTCACGACGTTTACGTCGCTCGCGTACGAGCCCTTGCTGCAACGGGCCAGCAATTGGTCCGACGAGAAACTCGCCCGGTGGGAGAGCGCCCATCAGCGTGTCTCCGCGGCTCAACGGCAAGCGGCCTTGGGTGTCTGGATGAAACGATCCACCGACGGCGGTCTGACATGGTCGGCTCGATACGACTGCCTGGTCGATAGCCCGCACGGACCGATCCAGCTCGCCGACGGCCGGCTCCTTTACGCTGGCAAAGAGCTGTGGCGCGAACCGCATCGGATTGGCGTCTGCGAGTCATCCGACGATGGTCAGACGTGGCGATGGTTGGCGGAGATCCCGACCCGTGCCGGTGACGACAACGAGAACTACCACGAACTTCACGCGATCCAAGCCGCCAACGGACGGATCATTGTTCAGATCAGGAACCATAATGCCAAGAATTCGCGAGAGACGTTGCAGTGCGAGTCCGACGACGGAGGCAAGACCTGGACCACACCACGTTCGATTGGCGTCTGGGGCTTGCCGTCTCACCTGCTCCGGCTACAAGATGACCGACTGCTCATGACGTACGGGCATCGCCGCGCGCCACTTGGCAATCAAGCCCGAGTCAGTGACGACCACGGCAAAACCTGGTCAGGGGCCATCGTGATTTCCGGGGACGGAGCCTCCGGCGATCTTGGCTACCCATCGACGGTCCAGGTCGCCGATGGATCACTGGTGACGGTCTGGTATGAATTGCTCAAGGGCACCACGCAGGCCCAACTCCGCCAAGCGACGTGGCGGCTCGAGTAATACCACGTCGACAGAAAATTGTGCGGCGTTCGCAAGGAAGCATCTGGCATCAGTAGTCTTCGGGCAGCAAGGCGGTAATCGCTCCGCCTTCGCCGTCCTCGATGAACCAGAGCCTGTCGCCGTCGACTGATTCAAAGACCTGCAGGTAGTCGATACCCTCGTGCAATTGCGCCTGACGCTGCAACTGAATCAGGCAATCGATGATGGTGTCGTGTCCAAAGCGGGCGATCACCCCCGGTGTTGCGAGAAACGGCTTGTTGGGGGAGGGTTGAAACCGGTTGCATGAATCGACATGATTCAGAGGCGGTTCTTGCGGCTGTAAGGTGAGCTGTTTCTTCACGATGCATGCTCTCATCGCGTGTTGTCACGTGGGGTGGTCCCGGGGTGACTGGTCCGAAGCCGTGCGAGCAGTACCCGCTCGCCGAGGCGTCAGCGGAATAAAGAGGACGCCTCCATGCGCCCGTGATCAATCCTGGAAAGCGGACAAATCAACTGTCGGCCGCTGTCTTGGCGGGTGGCCTCGAACTACTGCGAGCCGCCCGTTTCTTCTGGGCTTCTTCGCGTTTCTTGTTCACCTCCGCGAGCTGCCCCGCATCCAAGACTTGCTCGACCTCCCGAGATCGTTCGGCGATCAATTTCGCCATCTCGGCTCGCAGCTTCTCCAGTTGAGCCTCATAGTCGGCCTGCAGCTTGTAGATCGTTTCACGCTGCTGCGGTGTGACGACCGCTGCAAAATAGGCCGGCAGCCGTCCGGCCGGCTTTTTCCGGTCTGCGGCCGGCTTGGGGGGATCGTTGGTGGCCGCCTGCTGGGCGAATGAAGGGGTGGCGAGCAGCAATGCCAGCGCCACCATGCACGCCGCACCCGCCTTCGAGTTCCACGATTGCCCGCGTTTGCCGCACTGTTGCCCGACACCACGCTTCGTTGCCAAGTGAGTACCCATGGATCTGTGTCTCCCTATCTCGAATAACGATTCCTTGTGGCACGCTGCCGCAAGTTGCCCCGCCAATATAATCGACCGTTCGTGTGTGTCAATAAATAAAAATAAATACATGTATCCGAGTGTTGGCGGCCGGGCGTCGTTGGGGAGGATGTCGAGGCGTAGTGACAGGCCGATCCAGGGACGCGGGCGCCACGTCGACTTCACGCCGACGTCACGAGAATCGCCGGCCTATGCAAAGGAGGTGCA
>JAUIHJ010000858.1 GCA_030432015.1 bacterium | reverse complement strand
AGCGAAGTGACCGTCGACGGCCAGAAACTGATGTTACGCGTAGCATTGTCTGATCCCGGACTGCGGCAAATCATGTCGCTGGTGCTGGCGCCCTACCCCACGGAACCGACACAGGCAGCTCCTGCGGCTGCGGCGCAACCGACCACCCCAGCGGAACCCGATGCCGACGCGAAGAAACGCCTCAATCGCAACTACTACGCTAAAGTTCACAGTGCGCTGCGGGATTTACAACAGTCGGTCAAGTTCACCTTCGGAGCCACCAAGATTGCCGAGCAGGCCGGCTGGGTCGATCAGGCGGCGAACAAGATCAACGCCATACCGATTCAAGGCGTCGATACAGAACTCGTGAAGTTCGGTGCTGACGTGGCTCACAAGCTCAAGGCGATCTCGGACTCGTTGCGCGGCATGGCCGTCTCCGTGAACGTGGCACAAGGCACCCTCACCGTCCAGCGCGTTGTGTACGGCAATCGCTGGGGCGGCCATTTCGGTGGCTACGGCCCCGGTTGGGGTGCCACCATGGCACCCATCTTCGGAACCAAGAGTAATCTGCAAGAGGTTCGCGAGAAGCAGGGCGCCGCGGTCACCAAAAGCGTCGCGGATCGACAAAAGATCTGGCAGTCGCTCGATGCGGACCACGCAGCGATTCGTGAATTGATGCTGAAGCGCTATGACGAGGATTTCGACAAAGCGTACTTCTGATTTACGTCGCTTCGCCGGCGGCCGCGAACGGCCGCCGGCTGGCCCTTGAGTCATCGACTGGACCGCGACTCGACGACTACTCGGCGATGCAAAACAGGTGCGATGCGCCCCGAATGAAAAGTTGGTTGTCGACCGGTGCTGGCGTCGCATCGACCGTTTCGCCAACGGAATTCGTCGCCACGATCTTGAATGCGTCGGCATCGTCAATCACGACTGTGGTCCCGCTCCGGTCGGTCAGAAAAACGTGGCCGCCGGCCGCGATCGGCGATGCATAAATCCGATCGAGCCCCGGCACGCGGTGCGCCTGGTAATGGGGCCGGCCAGTGGCCGCATCGACGCAGGAAAGGATCCCCACCTTCTCTTTGTAGAAATAGAGTCGTCCGCCCGATAGCAGCAGCGAAGCGACGTCCGGCGTATCACGGCCGATTGACCACGCGACATGCGATGAACCCGCGATGTCGCCGCGACCGTCAGGACGGAAAGCGCCCAGGTACGCGCCACGAAAACCGCTCCCGACGAAAACGAGTCCGCCCGCAGCAACGGGTGAAGCCGCCGGCCGGTCGGTCTGTCCGCCGCAGCGCCACAATTCTTTGCCGGTTTCCAGGTCGTAAGCTCGCGCGCATGTCTCGCCGTTCATGACCACCTGTTTGCTGCCGTCATGCTCGATCACCAGCGGCGTAGCCCAGCAAGTTGGCTCGTCACGCGCCGTTTTCCAGATCGTCGTGCCATCGACCTTATTCAGGGCAAAGAGGTAGGACTGGCCTTCATGGTCCCAGGGTACAAGGATCTTGTCCCCCTCCAGAGTTGGCGAACTCCCCTCACCAAAGCTGTTGCGCGTCGTCATTTGGCCGAAGTCGTCGCGTTTCCACTTCAGTTCGCCAGCCATGGTGTAACAGAACAGACCCCGCGAACCGTAGTGTGCGTAGACATGCTCGCCATCAGTACAAGGTGACGCGGACGCGAAGCCGTTGGTCGAGTGTGTCCCCTGATGCGGCGTCGCTTCGGTCGCCGTTCGCTCCCAGAGCAAGGCGCCGTCGTTGCGGTCCAGGCAGAGCAACTTGAATTGCAGCTTGGGAATTGCCTGTTCACCACGACCGCTTCCTCGCCGCCGCCGGCCTGGTGCCTGTGAGGCGGCAGCAGGTGCGGCCGGTCGCGGACTTCCAGCCGCTGGGACCGCGGTCACGACAAACACCTGATCACCCCAGATGACCGGCGAACCCGACCCACGGCCTGGAATCGCGACCTTCCACTTGACGTTCTTCGTTTCACTCCAGGTGGTCGGCGGCTTGGCCTGCGGCGCGACACCGTTGCCAGTCGGTCCTCGCCAATGCCCCCAATTGTCCGCCATGGCAGACGAGCCAATAAGGGAAAGCAGAATGACAACGACGGAAAGCGGCTTGTGCATGGGGATCCTCAAGATCATATTCCGGGGTGGTAATGCTCGGGCGGGACGATGCCTGGCGGGAGGCCGCCTGACCGACGACGTAGGGCCGCGAATTAAACTCCGGCCGTCGCCCATTGTGGCGACCGTTTCGGATAATTCAAGCGATTTGCCGCGGGCAGCAGAACGGCGACAAAGGACTCTGCCGATCGTGAAGTCGGATTCAGCCCTTGATTGGTGGCGGTGAAGGCCGGAGGTTACAATGTCGCACGTCCCGTCGTGACGAGGCCAGTGTGTCCCGCCATGAGGGGGCCTGCGTTTTCGGCCGGTGGCGCCCCGCGTCAACACACAACGGAGAAATCGATGACACAACCGCAGCGTTTGGCCATGATGGTGCTCATCCTCGTGCATGCGGATCTCCCGACAA
>JAUIHJ010000857.1 GCA_030432015.1 bacterium | reverse complement strand
GGTCTCGGGAGTCGGCGAAGGAGGCGACCTCACCACGGCGCACGTTGGCCTTCCGCAACTTGCCAAACTCGCCATTGTTCTTCTTGTCATGGATATAGAGCTGGATTTTCAGACGACCGACCCGCTGGCTTATTCCGACGTCGATCACATACCAGACGCGCTGCTCCTTTTGCTGCGTGCGGGTGGCCGTGGCGGAAACAGGGTTGTCGACATCGAGGTGACGGCGACCGCCCACGATTCCCAATTGTCGCTGCCAATCAGCCTTCCGCGCCATGAATGGTTCGCCTGGGCGACGAGAATCCTCGTTGGTGGAGCGACCAGCGTAGTGCGGACGATCCTCAAGGCAGTCATCGTCATCCAGCAATTCGGTGTCCCCCTGGGGATAGAATTCGTCGACGCGCGTGAGTCGAGCATCGTCACGAAAGGGCAACGCGATTCGCTGGGCGTCAATCTCCAGCAGCGTCGCCCACAGGTGCTTGCACTCGCTGGCAGACTCAAACTGGCGACAGCCGCAACTCAGTTCAATCTCGGTGTCATCGTCGGAGGTTGACCATTGAATCTCGACATCGTACTGATTGCCTTGCGAACCGGCGACGGTCGCGGAAATCCCGTCCGGTCGAAGCGGATATAGTGAAACAGCGCGGTTCTGTTGGAATTTCCGTCCGTATTGTTTGCTGCGCGAATCAAAGAACGAAGCGAATCGTGCGGAACCTGAATTTGCGGCCACGGTTGTGCTTCCTTGCAGGCAAAAAACACGCACTGATGCGGGTGCGTATATCGTGAATTTGAGTGACAACGCCTCGCGTCACTTGGCTTCCAAGCTCGCGCAAACAATTTCCTTGTCGTTGCGAATGATGACATGGCGGTTAGCAAATGCGGGATGCGCCCAGCAGACGCCGTTTCGCTGGTTCAACTGATACTTGGTCGGCTCGATCAATTTCGTACGGCTTATCTCTTCAAAGCCTTGCGGCGAAAGTTTCGAAATGATCAATTCACCGCGTTCGTTGAACATCCATGTGCGGTCACCATTCTGGACAAAGTGCAGATTACTCCACCGTGCTTTGGGGGTCGCGGTCAAGTCCTCCCAGATGCGGTCGCCGGTCTCAGAACTCAGGCAACGCAACTCGCCGTAGCTGTCAGCGCCGTACAAATGGTCACCGATAAACAGCGGCGTGCTGATGATCGACTGCAGCGCGTCCGTTCTGCGTTCGCTCTGCCCGACGCGGCGCCACAGCTGTTCGACCGCCAGTTTGTCCTGCCGCAATCGCAACATCATGGAACCATCGTAAAAGGACGTCACGAAGAGACGGTCACCGCTGACCACCGGCGTGGCAATCCCGATGGGCATCCGCGAAGGAGCCATGGGGTGCCGCCAGTGAACTTCGCCGGTCGCGGGGTTCAGACCGGCCACGCTGTCCGCGGTCCAACAGACCATGACATCTTGCCCGGCCTGTTCAATCAAAATAGGGGCCGAGTATTGCGCACGATCGCGCAGCGACTTCCAGGCAGGTTGACCATCCGCTTTGTGAAACGCCACGATGGAGGCGTTGTCCTGCCCGCCGATGTGCACGATCACAAGATCCTTGTAAATCAAGGGGGCCGCGGCGATGCCCCAAATTGGCATGCGTTTATCTTCGGAGATGGAATACTCCTGGTTCAGATCCCGCTGCCAAAGCACTTTGCCCGTTTCGACGTCCAGGCAGTGCAAATGGCCCATCGCGCCCAAGGCAAACGCCCGCTGATCGTCGACCGTAACATTCGCGCGAGGCCCCGCTTCGTAGCTGATCGTATATTCACACGGGTAGCTAAACGTCCAGAGCGAGGTGCCTTGCGCGGCGTCGAAGCAATGCACACGCTCGACCTGCTCCGGCTTGGTCTGTCGATCCGTAACGAATACCCGGCCCGCGGCGACGGTCGGACCACTGTATCCTGGCCCAATCGGCTGTCGCCATTGAAGATCAATTTCGTCCGACTCGAATTCCTCAATCAGACCGGTTTCTCGCCAAACACCGTCGCGACCCGGGCCGCGCCATTGGGGCCAATCGTCGGCGACTCCCGTCAGCGGAACCACGGCAACACTCAAGAGAAACATGAGGCAAGGTCTAGTTAGACGCATGGAAGCTCCTTGTCCAGTCGTGAAGACCGGGCGCCGGGGGATCTAGGGAACCGCACGACACGTTGCGGTACAACACGCCGCGGCATGGCGCAAATGGCTACCGCGACGCGGTCGCTATGGCGAACGTCAGACCCATTAAGATGAGCGAAAGGGATGATTTTCGCAACCGGGTTTGCCGGCAGTTCGCCGCGAGATCACGCCGTGTGGATCCGAACCGGCGAGGCACGAACGTCGGCTGACGTGCGAGCGAGATTTCAGGCCTGCGTGTCGTGCGACAGCAAAACGCCGAACTTTGCCGGATTGCTCTGGTGTGGCTTCGAGCGGTTCAAGCAGGTCATGCGTCACAACCCTCCCAAACACCCTACGGTCACCGAGAACTTATTCACCGGGAATTTAGC
>JAUIHJ010000129.1 GCA_030432015.1 bacterium | reverse complement strand
TGGTACAGGTGGTTTGCCTGATCCGTAGTGGCCCTGGTGTTGAATCACCCCATTTAATTGACATCGATTCGGTCCTGAGGAAAGATGGGGCGTGGGTTGACTTTGGATCGGCTCTGCAGCGGGTATTTTTGTCCGCGGCGGAACTTTTCATTTTCGGTTGCGTCGAAAATTCAAACCATCCAGCTGCACATTTGCAGCCAGTGAATCAGCTTCGCCACCTCGAATGCGGTGGAAATCGGGCCATGTCAGATCGTGTAAACAACGAATTGCTAAGCGCTTACCTCGACGATGAGGTGACGGCGGAGGAACGCGCCTCGGTCGAGCAGGCTCTGGCCGATTCGGCGGAAGCTCGTACGTCGTTGGAGTCGTTGAGACAAGTCAGGGACCGTCTGCGATCCATGCCGCGGTCTGCACCGTCAGCGGACTTGCACCAGCGGATTGTCCGTGAGGTGGAGCGCCGCGCGGCGGAACGCCATGGCGCGGAACCGCACGACGGAAAGTACCAGGTGACGGCTTCCACCATAACCGCTGCTTCCGCCGCGACGGGTCGCTTTGACACAGGTAGATGGATGCGATTCACTGGGGCTGCCGCGGCTCTGGTGGCTGTGCTGCTGGTAGCCGTGCTGATTGCCACCAGCGATCGCGATCCAGCTCCCGAAATCGCTGCCGGGCAAACCTCGACGGGATTGGACGTTGCCGAGCGGGATCCATCGTTGCCGGACGACGATGTTCTGGTGGTTTCGGACCCCCAGCCCTTCCCTTCGTATGTCATGATCCTGGACTTGGCGATCACCAAGAAGGGGCAAGAGGACGATGTGTTTGGCAGGGGCCTTCGCGACGCGGGGATTGCGTTCGATCCACGTGATGATGGCGTCGTGCTGGATCGCGAACTGCGAAGCAAATTGCTGGAGTCACGGCTTGCTGCTGGGATTGCGGGTCCCTCGACCGCGAACGAGCGATTCGATGTTGTCGATATGGTTTACATTCACGCCAACGGCGCACAGATTGACGATGTGTTTCAAAGGCTGCGTCAGGATCCGGAAGTGCATACGCTGCTCAACGCGGCCGTATTACCAGAGTCTGTGCAGGTCTTGCGGTCGATTAGTGAGCGGACGCGGTTGCTGGCGAAATCCGAACCTGGCGGGGCACTGAGATCCTATGCCTATCGAATGAACGTCGGCTTCACGCTGCATTCGACGCGAAGCGGGTTCTTTGCCAAGTTCCCCACGCCAGGCGTCAAGATGAGGCTGACAGAGAATGACGGAAGCCGTGGATCGCTGACGGAATTCAGTTTCCCGATTCCCCTGGATCTGCCTGGCAAGCGTACCGAGCAGGGACCACCTCAAGGTGGCCCAGCAGGCACGGCCCTGGATCCAATTTCTGACATCGTGGTGATCCGCCGTAATCTTGTGGCCGGGTTCCCCGGGAACGTGCAAAAGCCATTGGAGTCGCGCAGCCCGCGCGACACGAACCGGGACGAAGCGACCGAGTAATCACGGATCGCACGATTGCGTGCCTCGTGATCACGCAGATGCGTTCCAGCGCTGCCTGCTTCAGCCCATTTCGGACGACGCCGGCTCCAGGAACCTTCGAATTGCCCGATTGACTTCGATTGCTTGCTCGGCCGGTGCCATATGTCCGGCACCCGCAATCTCGACGAACAGCCCGTTCGGCATCGCGGAAGCAACGCGACGCATCTCTGCGACCGGCGTGATCACGTCGAGCTCGCCACACACCAGCAGGGTCGGGACCGCGATTTCAGGTAAGCGCGATTCCATGTTGGGGCGCGCAGCCATTGCGCGCAACGCGGCCGCGACGGACCGCGGATCGGTGGACTCCATCACGTGGCGAACCGACTGCACGAGGTCCGGAGTCCGCTCGAGCGTTGGGTCGGCGAAGAGCTTGGGAACCATTCCTGCGACCAACTCGCCTACACCATCGGTCAGGACGCGGGCGGCCGTATCGCGGCGCCCCTGGGCTGCGTCGGGCGAATCCGCAGCTGCCCGCGTATCGCAAAGTACAAGCTTCTCCAGCCGGTTGGCATAACGATCCCAGAACTGCCAGGCAACGTAGCCGCCCATCGAAAGGGCGCACAACACAACCGGTTGGGTTACGTGAAGCGCATCGAGTACGGCCGCCAAATCGTCCGCCAACCGGCCGATGGAATACGGTTCGCTTCCCAATTCGCTGGCACCAAATCCACGCAAGTCCGGCGCGATGACTTGATGGTCCCGGCTAAACTCCGCGACCTGTGCCTCCCACATGGTATGGTCAAGCGGAAAACCGTGAACCAGCAGGAGCGGCGGGCCAGTTCCTTCGATTCGAACATTGAGCGAGGTGTCGCCAATTGGAATCATCTGCATGCTTGACTTCCCAACAATTACTGAGTTCTTGAGCGGCCGTCGCGATCTGCCATCGTACGCCGACAGAACTCATCCCAGCAAGGTCCTGACCACCCACTGGGAAATCAGTGCGACGATCAACGATCCGATCAGAATGTGGGCCAGCCTTCCCGGACGAAGTTCGGGCAAGCCACGGCGCATCCGCCAGATCTGAATTCCGCGAAAGGGAATCTGCCCGGCGACAATGGCGAAAAAGAGTACCCCGGCGGGATTGAAGTCCCACGCTGCCACCGGACGCCCGTGGGCCATACTGATGAAGCAACGCGTCAGTCCGCAGCCTGGACAATCCATGCCCACGAATTTCTTGTAGGTGCACGATCCTGGCAAGGGCAGCTCGACCAGTGGAATGACGACGGTTTCGGGACCGCGAACCTGCAATACGGCCGCCAGGACCAGGACGCCAACCGCCGCCCCGAGCATTGACCAATGCAGCGAAGTCTCTGGCGCTTGCTCCTCCTCGACCACTTCGACCGTTGTGGCGATCAGTTCATCGCTGCCATCGAGTTCCTCCGCTGGTTCGAGCGGAATGGGGTCGGAGGCTGGAGAGGTTGACATAAGGAAGGCCTGAGTCGCTACGGTTTCGATTGGGCGGCAAGCGGGTTGGAATCGCGCGTTTCCAGCTGCCAAAGTCAGGTCAATGGAGAGCCTGGAGTGTCAACCAGGAATCGGTGCGCTGGGGGCTGCAACATGACTCCTGAGGTTTGCACTGCAAGCTCTTGCCTGGCGTCGCTTCACGGCACGTTAGAAACTTTCGCTCTGAATTTGCCAGGCTTGAGCTCGTGGTTGAACGCCAGCCTCAAGCCCTCGGTGCTGCCGTCGGTTGCTGCTCCGATCGTGTTGGCTACTCGGTCGATTCGTTCGAAGTGGTCGCTTCTTGGTCGGTTTTTTTGTTGGCAAGCTCCGCTTCGAAGAACTGAAGCTGACGCTTGATCTGTTGGTAGTAGGGCGCTCGTTCGACCGCCATTTGTTGCGTTTTAACGGCGTTCTTGAGATCCCCGACGGCGTAGTAGCATCGGCCCAGTGTATCGAGGAAGGCACCCGATCCTGGCTCCAACTCCAGCGACTTCAGGCTGCACTGGAGTGCGTTGCGATAGTCGCCGGTTGTGTTGCCGACGAGCCAGGCGAGTTCGTTGTAGGCCTCGGCCAGCAGCTCGGCACCGTCTGCGCGATTTTCCGGGCGCGGACTGCGCATACGATGTTCGGCCAGGCGAATGGTGTCTTGCAACCGTTTTTCCGAGCTTTGAATCCTGGCCAGGGTCGCGTTGCGAAATTTTTGATCCGCTTCTTCAACGCGGTACATGGCAATCAGATAGTCGGGTTGAGCGGGCACCAGCCCGATTGCCTTTTCCAGCAGTTCGATCTGCTTGTCATACTCTTTCAATTCTCCGTGGTGCATCGCCTGGTAAAACGTGGCAGTGCCCCGCACCATCGCAGCGGGCCGTCGCGAAACCTGCAGGAGGCGCGGCTCATTTTCGATCGCGTTGGCTGCGGCTTGCGCGATCTCCGCGGCGTCCTTGGTTCGGCCCAAGTCAAACAGCATGTCGGCGAGCGAATAGCGGGCGTGGAGCGTATCACGATTCTCGTTCGGCTGAGAGTCGATCACAAAGCGATACTCGTTTTCCGACCAGTCGTACATCTGGCGGAACATCAGTGTCAGCGCTGTCTCCAAGTGACGCTCGGAGACGGAGGGATGCATTGCCAACGCGCGGGCCGCCGTCTCGTGCGCGGCCGCCTCCTGGCCCCGCTTTCGTTGAGCTTCCGCCAGACGGTAGATCAGGTCGGCTTCCTTGTTGAACTCGAGCGGAAACCGCGCGGCGATTTCGTCAATCACGGTCCATGCTTTACGCTCCAGTGACCAGTCGACGATATCGAAGATCTCCATACGATCTCCGTCCATCAAGTCAAGCGTGCGACGAATTGCGTCCATGGCAGCGTCCGGGCGATCCAATTGCCGCAGCAATTCGGCTTGCCAACGCAACAGGTCGCGGACGATTCGGCGGTCGGTCGTCTCGGGAAACCGGGCCAGGTTCTCAAATTCGGCATCTACAATTTGCTGCCAGTCCGCCGCCGTCTCTTCGCGCGACTCCAACGTTTGGGCATACGTCAACATCCAACGCGCGCCGGGCCGCTGGCTGAGTTCAATGGTCGTGCGGATCCGCGCGGCCAGTTCCTGGCGGGCCGTCGCGTTCTCAGACGGCAGGTGGCTAATCGCCAGAAGCGCGGCTTCTTTGGAGAGCAAATGATCCGTTTCGAAGCGGACCAGCCGGCACAACGCCTCGATACCGCTGGAATCTGGCAGTTCGGCCAATTGCTTCATGCGGGTCAACCGGTCGGCGCGATTGGCATCCGAATAGGTCGATAGCAGTCCTTTGACGGGACGAGAATCCGTTTCCCGCGACCATCGTATCGGGAGGCTGCGAACAAGATAGCTGGCCCGCAATGCGACTTCGATGTCGGGGTGACGCTGAGCTTCAATCAGGGCGTCGAAGGCAACCAGCCCCATTTGCTTCAGTGCGGCCTGCGCGAACTCGCGGCGAGCAAACTGTTCCGCGCCGAGATCGGCAATCAAGGCGTCAACTTTGGCGGCCAATGCCTGCCGCGACTCCAGATCCGGCTCGTCGCCGCGGATCCCAGGACCGATCGCCAAGGTCATCACCATGAGCAAGCCGCCTCCGACTGCGAGCTGGCGAACCGCTGTCTCCCGCCGGGAACGCAGGCCAGGGGCGAGGGGGCGCGGCATCTTCCACATAGCGATTACCTCGAAGGAATTGGTCGGCAACCTTCAAGAATACCTTACCCCGGCGGGAATCAGCAAGGGAATCGTGGCCGCTGGCCGGGTACGGCACGCTTCGAATCGGAGCCAACGGGTCGCACAGAGCGACGCTCGTCTGAGCGTGGGGCTTACCGCGTCTCCCGCCGTCGGGCCAACGCGGCGACCAAGACACAGGGTCCGCAAGCCGAAAAATTGATTTGCCCGATGACCGCTGGCATTTGCATGCCTGTCGACGATGAACCATCATAGCAGCCATCATTCCTCGATTTTCTGGAGAATTCTTATGGCATTGTGGCGGTCGTTTCTCGGTGGATTCGCACTCCTGATCAGTGCGGCCGCAGCGCCGGGCCTCGCGGATGAAACGCAGGCCGACCGATTCGCCCCGCTGCGGGAAAAAATTCAGAAATCTCTTCTGGACGGCCAGGTTCCGTCGCTGGCGGTGGCCGTCGCTCAGGACGGCAAGATCCTCTGGGAGCAAGGTTTCGGTTGGGCGGATCGAGAAAACCGCGTGGCGGCGGATGAGCACACCATGTATTCCCTGGCGTCGATCTCGAAGCCGATCACTGCCACCGGCCTGATGCTCCTGGTTCAACGGGGCGACCTGCAACTGGACGATCCGGTCAATCAGCACCTGGGCAGCTCGGCGCTGACCGCCCGCGTCGGCGATGTCGGACAAGCGACCGTGCGACGGCTGGCCAATCACTCGTCCGGCCTGCCCCTGCATTATCAGTTTTTCTATGAAGACGAACCGTTCAAGCGACCCGCGTTTGACGAGTCGCTGCGCCGGTATGGCGTGCTGATGTCCGCGCCCGGCGAGCGTTTTCAATATGCGAACTTTGGCTACGGCGTGCTGGACGAGTTGATTCGACGCAAGTCCGGGGTGAGCTACGCGGAGTTTATGCGACGCGACGTCTTCCTGCCGCTCGGCCTCACGCACACGTCGGTCGATCTGCCGGCCGAGTTGCGTCATGTGGCCGCCGTTCGCTACGCCCCCGATCAGACGCCGCTCCCGTTTTACACATTTGATCATCCCGGTGCCTCGGCTGTTTTCAGCAGCGCCCATGACCTCGTCCGCTTTGGAATGTTCCACTTGCATCAGCCGGAGCCAGTTCAGCAGAAGATCCTGAATCAAGATCGGATCGACGAAATGCAGCGTCCCACAATGAAGCTCGACGATGGTCGACACTACGGGGTCGGTTGGTTCATCGACGAGGACGAATTTGGCTACCGGACGGTCAGCCATTCTGGCGGCATGGGCGGCGTTCGCACACGGTTGACGCTGGTGCCGAGTGAAAAGTTAGTTGTCGTGGCGCTGTGCAACACTGGCACATCCCTTCCGCTGGACATCACGCGGGAGATCATTGGCACGATGCTGCCGGAATACGAAAAGCAACGCCATTTGGAGGCGGGGCGACACGAGCCCAACGCCCAGCCGCCCGAACCGGCCTGTCCAGCCGAATTAGGTGGGTACTGGCGGGGTCGCGTCGCGACGTATGCCGGTCAATCGCAAATCGAAATGTGGGCACATCCCGATGGCGATATCAAGATCCGCCTGGGAGGTCAGTTAACAACGCTGCTCAACAATACACAGTTCAAGGACGGCGTCTTGACGGGCCGATTTTCTGGCGACATCGGCACCGCCGATGCCAACCGGCGCCCGTACGATCTGCACTTGCGACTCAAATTGCGGGCCGAGACGATCAATGGATCGGTCACAGCGGTCTCCAGGCCAGACAATCGGACCGGGAACGCGCTCAGCTATTGGCTGGAATTGAAACGCATCGACACCGATCCGGCCGTCATCTCGTTGTTCAACGGGCATACCCTGGACGGCTGGCGGGTCATCGAGAAATATGACTTTGATCGTCACGGGGAAGTGACCGTTCGCGACGGCGCCGTCATTCTGGATCCAGGCTACCCTGCGACGGGAATCACCTTGTCCGGGGCACCGCCGCGCATGAATTATGAATTGAAGTGGGAAGCCAAACGCATGGAGGGCTCAGATTTCTTCTGCGGCCTCACGTTCCCAGTCAATGACGACTATCTGTCGCTGGTCGTCGGCGGTTGGGGGGGCGGCGTGACTGGCATTTCCAACCTTGATGGCATGTCGGCGGTTGAAAATGAAACGACCGATTACCGCACGTTCGAACAGAACCGCTGGTATCGTTTGCGCCTCCGCGTCACGCCGACCAACGTCTCTGCCTGGCTCGATGATGACCAGGTCGTGGACGTGGCAATTCAGGATCACAAGCTGTCGATCTGGTGGGAGCAGGAACCTGTCCGCCCGCTCGGCTTCGCGGCCTGGTACACCAAAGCCGCCTTGCGAAACCTGACGTTGAAGCGACTCGCGACCGCGGACGGCCCCGCGTCGCCGTAGCCGAGAATCCATCGCGGCAAGTCCATCGCCGCAACGCGGCCGATCGAGCCGGACGGGGATGAGGTTCCGCAGGCCCATCGGGCCCGTCGGGGGGCAGCCCAACCTGGTCCCTGGCACGTCCGCGGCGTTTGAAAACGGGGCAGCGCAAACTCAGATGGAGTTGTGCACGTCTACAGGTCGATCCTCACCTGGCGTGACGCGATCCGAAGGCGGCAGGGAAAGCCCCCTCTCGCCTACGAGCCCTTCACCTTCGCGGCCCAGTCTTCCAGCAACTGAAACTGGCGGATGAAATCGTTTTCTTCGATGCCCAGCGGGCTCTTGAAAAAGCTGGCCAGGAACGTCAGCAGACCGCGTTCTCCTTGGCGATGAGCACGCTCGGTGAACCGGATCAAGTCCAACACCAGCGGCGCCGCCAACAGCGAGTCGCATCCTTGCCAGGTGAACTGCATCGTCATCGGCGTACCCAGGAAGCCGCGGAAATGGATGTGATCCCAGGCCGTCTTCCAGTCGCCCAGGCTTTCGATGTATTCAATGCTGACCAAGGTCTGCGGCGAGTATCCAAAAATCTGACCCAGCAGGCGATCCTTGCTGGTGACCTTGGTTTTCTTGTTGTCTGGGTCGTCCAGAACTTTGCCGTCCATGTTTCCAAAGATGTTGTGGCCAACCCAACTCATGACCTCCAGGTTTCGGTTCGCGAACATGGGGGCCAGTGTGCTCTTCAATAACGTTTCGCCCGTCTTGCCATCGTGACCCATGTGGCATGTCTCGGACGCGATGGCCAACTCGCAAATGGCGGCTGGAGCTGACCCCAGCGACGGGGTGAAATTCACGAAGGGGAGACCCAGTTCCAGTGCCGAAATGGCGTAGAGTGAACTTGCAGCCAGCGGGCAGGTTGCCGGATCTTCCAGGGTGTCATTCAGTTCTGCCCAGGTCGCCGGCAACGTGTCGGGGTCGATGGGCGGCTCGGTCGAGGCGACGTTGACCACAATGACTTGATCGAGCTGGTTGGCGGCCTTGAATTCCTGGAGATCACGTTGAACTCTGACAATCGAAGCGCGGGGAGCCTCCGCTTGATCGCGCAAGTCGTCGGTTGCGAATTTCGCGATCGTGGAGCCGACATTAAACAGGACGCCGGGGCGGATCCGGCCATCGATTTCGTCCAAGTCCGCCTTGATTTGGGTGACCAGATTTCCGTCGATGGCGCGACTGACGTTGGCCAGCTTCATCGCCTCATCGTAGAGCGTCGTTTCCCGAATGTCGTGGCCGCCGACCACCAGATGGCTCCAGTCCAGCAGGTCAAGGTCGGCAAATTGCGGCAAGCTGCTGACCAGGCCCTGGTTTCCCGTAAGCCCCTTGCGCAACGCAACGAGGCCGACAATCGTGGTTGTGGCAACGCCACCGTGGGCTCCCAAGAGCCAGACACCAATACGTTGTTGTTTCATCTTCGATTCGCCAGAAAGATCTTGGTGGTTGCTACGTCTGCTGCGGAATCGTGGGGGACGGAGATCCGCAGCGGTGGACGCGGGGAGCGTTGCCGGTCGAAGCGCCGTGGAGGTACCCCATGGGGTGCCACCAGAATCCCTCGCCGGCGGGCCACAAACGGGGCCTACCTGGAAGCGAATACGCAAGCTACGATAATTGTCCCACGCCGTTGGTGCGATCGTCAACCGCCCGCGCGGACGCGACAGACGCACCAGAGCGGGGTGGCCGACGCCGCCACAGGCAGCCGGTGCCGGCGGTCGTCAACAACGCAGAAACGTCTTCCATTGCCGCCCCTTTGAACTCGGTTGATCTGGCACCGACGGGCCAGCACTGCCCCAGGAATTCACTCATGTTCGAGCATCTCGACACCGCACCACCGGACGCCATCTTGGGCCTCAACGAGGCCTTTCGAAACGACCCCAATCCCGACAAGATTAACCTGAGCGTCGGAGTCTACAAAGACGCCACCGGGAAGACGCCCGTCCTGGATTGCGTCAAGGCGGCCGAACGACGCCTGATCGAAGAGGAAGACACCAAGGGCTACTTGGCCATCGATGGACTTCCGCAATTCGGCCAGTTGACGCAGCAGTTGCTGTTTGGTGCGGAGCACGAGCTGGTGACCAGCGGGCGGACGGTCAGCCTGCAGACGCCAGGTGGTACCGGCGCGTTGCGCGTCGCAGCGGATTTTCTACGCAAGAAATTGCCTGGGGCGACAGTCTGGTGCAGCAAGCCTACCTGGGTCAATCACCCCAAGATCTTTGAGGCGGCCGACTGCCAAGTCGAGACCTATGATTACATCGATGCCGCAGGTGTGGGGCTGGACTTTGAAGCGATGCTAAGCTCGCTCCAGCAGATTCGCGCGGGAGATGTCGTCTTACTGCACGGCTGCTGCCACAATCCAACGGGTATCGACCCGACGCCCGAGCAATGGAAGAAGATTGGCGAAGTGGTGCGTGAGCGATCGCTGTTGCCGCTGGTCGATTTCGCCTATCAAGGGTTTGGCGAAAGCCTGGATGCCGATGTGCGCGGCCTCCATGAGATCTGTGGTCAAGCCAGCGAAGCGATCGTCTGCAGCTCGTATTCCAAGAACTTTGGCCTGTATTCCGAACGTGTGGGCGCACTGTCGCTGATCGCCGACGAGCCCGCTGCCGCCGCCGCGGCCCTGAGTCACGCCAAGGTCTGCGTTCGCACGAACTATTCCAATCCGCCGCAACACGGAGCCGCGATCGTCGCAACCGTCCTGGCCGACCCGGAATTACGCGCTCAGTGGGAGCAAGAGCTGGCCGTCATGCGGGACCGCATTAACTCGATGCGTAATCGATTCGTCGAAGGCATGCGCATCGCATCGCCGGACCATGATTTCTCGTTCATCGCAGCCCAGCGGGGGATGTTCTCGTTTTCGGGGCTTTCGCCCCTGCAGGTCGACGAACTACGGACCAAGCATTCCGTCTACGTGGTGACCGCCGGAGGTCGCATCAATGTGGCCGGTATCACTCCGGAGAATATCGATCGTCTCTGCGCTGCGATCGCCGATGTGCTGTAACCGTTGTCGGGCGGGAGCATTTTGCGTTGCCCGGCGACCGCATGTCAGGATGGATCGTCGTGGTTTGCGAGTTGAAACCAGTCGACCTCCTGATCAAACTGGTCGGCGCCCCACTTGAGTTCCGCAACCACCGGCGGCACACACCGCCGCTCCAGTTCGAGGCGATTGCTGGCGAGACTGGCGTCTTCCGCCGCGTTGGACGACCGTGGATGATTGAGGATAATCCCGGCCACGTCGAGCCCGTTGCGGAAGGTTGCCGCGGTGATCAGCGTCTGGAGCGTCTGATTGATCACGCCCAGCACATTGGGCGCGACGACGATCAACGGAAAGCCGAATTCTGAGGCCAAGTCGGCGACGTAATCTTCGTCACTGATCGGTGACATCAGCCCGCCCACACCTTCGACAATAACAATTTCACTTTCTTGGCGCCAGTAGTCGAGCCCCGTTCGCAGGAGCTCCGCATCGACTTGGCGGCCTTCCGCGGCTGCAGCCAAATGTGGGGCCAAGGGGGCGCGAAACTGTTGTGGGCAGACGCGTTGCAGTTCGCCGGGCCGACCCGCCGCCTGCCACAATACCTGGGGATCGCTCAAGCACGCGCTGCCATCCGCATGAGTTTCGCCGGGCGCGGGGAGGCCGCTGGCGACCGGTTTATAGACGCCGACGCGGTGGCCTGCCGCAGCCAGTGCCTGGGCAATCCTGGCAGCCACATAGGTCTTACCAACTTCGGTATCGGTGCCCGTAATCAAAAGCCCGGGGAGCCGTTTCGTGTTCATCGCGCTTAGATTACCATCACGGCTGACGATGTCCCAGTGGACGCCTCTTCAACACCCGTCAACACACAAACATCAAAGCATGCGGGCGAGGGGCACCGAGCCTGTTGCCTGGGAAGTGAAATTTCATCCATGACCCGAACGACGTCGGTCGCACTGGTGCAAATGCAGTGCACTCAGTCAAAAGAAGAAAACGTGTCAGCCGCCCTCGACAGGATCGCTGAAGCGGCTGCTCAGGGCGCGCAGATCGTCTGCCTGCAAGAACTGTTTGCCACCCCCTACCCGTGTCAGCGTGAAGATCACAGCCGATTCGCCGAGGCGGAGCCAATCCCTGGTCCAACCAGCGAGGCGCTCGGACGCGCCGCTCGAGAACATCAGGTCGTGGTGGTCGGTTCATTGTTTGAACGACGTGCTGCTGGGCTGTACCACAATACGGCAGTTGTGTTCGATGCCGACGGATCACTCTGCGGTCGCTACCGGAAAATGCATATCCCGGACGATCCGCTGTTCTACGAGAAGTTTTACTTTACGCCCGGCGACCTGGGGTTTCGCAGTTTTGCGACGCGGTTTGGGCAGATCGGCGTCTGTGTCTGCTGGGACCAATGGTTTCCCGAGGCCGCTCGACTAACCGCGCTCGCGGGCGCGGAAATTCTTTTCTATCCGACGGCCATTGGGTGGCTCGCCGAAGAAAAAGCCACCTACGGCGCCAGTCAGCATGCGGCTTGGGAAACGATGATGCGGAGCCACGCGATCGCGAATGGGATCTTTGTTGCCGCGCCGAATCGCACGGGTCACGAAGGCGAACTGGAATTCTGGGGCGCGTCATTTATCTGCGACCCGTACGGCACCGTAACAGCCCGCGCTGAACATGCGGGTGACCAGATTTTGCAGGCCGATTGCGATTTGGATCTGATCGATACCGCACGGACGCATTGGCCATTTCTGCGGGACCGCCGTATCGACGCCTATGGTGGGCTGAGCCAACGGATGCTTGATGAACAACACTGACCGGACGCCAGCCGGATTGGGATATCGCTGGCCAGCCGAATGGGAACCGCATGCTGCGACGTGGCTCGCGTGGCCGCATAATGTCAACACGTGGCCCGGTACATTCGAGCGGATTCCGACACGCTTTGCGGACTTCGCCCGGACGGTTGCGGATTTCGAAGCGGTTCATGTTCTGGCCGGGGGAGCGGCCGTGCGGGCTTGCGCTGAACGCCAAATCGGATCTCATCCCAACATCACGCTGCATGATGTTCCGACCAATGACGCCTGGTGCCGCGATCATGGACCGACGTTTCTGACGCCGTCCTACTCGGAAACCCAGCCTGGTGTAGCGCCGTCGCCACCCACGCAAGTGGTTGGCCAGGCTGCCCGGAACGCAGCCGCCTCGACGGTGGCACTGGTCGACTGGAAGTACAATGCCTGGGGTGGAAAGTACCCCCCCTTTGAATTCGACGACGCCGTTCCTGCCCGCATCGCCGAACTGCTCGATTGCCCACGATTCGCTGCGGCGTTTGTCCTCGAGGGGGGGGCGATCGAAGGGAATGGCCACGGGACGTTGCTCACGACAGCCTCGTGTGTACTGCATCCACAGCGCAATCCTGGCTGGCAACGTCGTGACGTCGAGCGATTGCTAGGTGATTATCTGGGCGCACGACACGTACTCTGGCTGGCGCGCGGGGAACTGTCGGGGGACGACACCGACGGCCACATCGACCAACTTGCCCGCTTTGTCGGGCCCCGGACGATCGTGGCGGCGACCGCGACCAATCCAGAGGACCAGGATGCTGGCGCGTTGCGCGAAAACCTGGCCCAATTGCGGTCGATGAAGGACCAGGATGGTCAGTCGCTGGACGTGGTGTCGTTGCCGCTGCCGGAACCCAAGTTTCATGACGGTCACCGGCTGCCGGCCAGCTACTGCAATTTCTGCTTCGTCAACGGTGGTGTCATCGTGCCGCAGTTTGACGATCCAGCCGACTCGCAGGCGATCGCCATTCTGGCCGAATTACTACCCGATCGAACTGTGATCGGTCTGCCTGCGCTCGACTTGGTCTGGGGGCTCGGCGCATTTCACTGCCTGTCGCAGCAACAACCCGCCTACTTGTCGTCCCGATTACCCGCCTGAGACGCCACAATCACGGTAATGACGGCGACGACGACGATGGCGCCAACCGCCACAACAATCAGCCCGAAAATGCTAATGCCAACCATGGACGTTCCTCATCTTGGTTCGAGTGTCTCCCGCAGATTCGTGCGGTGCGAAGAGGACTG
>JAUIHJ010000128.1 GCA_030432015.1 bacterium | reverse complement strand
TACTTGGCGAACTTGTAGGCGATCAGCCACCGCGGACTCTTGTTGGTCGAGCCCAGCCGGTCTCGTTGATCGAAACGATTGACCTTAATCACCAAGCCATCAACTTCAAAGTCCAGGTCATGCAGTCGTTCGATGAGTTGTTCGCAATGTTCGACAGCCGCGGGAAACGTGGTGAACGATTCGACCATGGGCGTGGCGGGAAGCCCATAGGCCCGCAATTCCTCCAGGAACTCCATGTGCGTGGTTGATTGCAGGCCTTCGCAGTAGCCCACGCCGTGGCAGAACATGCGGAGGTAACGCTCCCGAGCGATCCGAGGATCCAGCATCCGGAGCGTCCCGGCTGCGGTATTTCGCGTATTGGCAAAGTTGGGCAATCCGGCTGCAGTCTGGCGTTGGTTGAGCTTGACAAAGTCTGAATTGGCAATGTAGATCTCGCCGCGCACTTCCAGGACGGGCGGGACATTCTTGCCTTTGAGTTGCGTGGGAACGTCGATCACGTTCCGCACGTTGTGGATGATGTCGTCGCCGACCTTGCCATTGCCGCGAGTGACCGCGCGAACCAATTGCCCTTGTTCATAAACGACGGAAATCGCGGCGCCGTCGATCTTCAGTTCCACAACCCACTGGATTGCTTCGCCGTCCAACAGCTTCTCAGTGCGTGCGGCGTAGGCTTGCAATTCGTCGACGCTGTAGGTGTTGTCGATCGAGAGCATCGGCAGGCGGTGGGTCACTTGTTCCAGGTGGGGAACGGGCTGCTCGCCGACCTTTTGAGTTGGGCTATCGGGGGTCACCAACTCTGGATGGTCGGCCTCCAATTGCTTCAGTTCATCGATCAGTTCGTCGTACGCCAGGTCACTAATTTCGGGCGCGGACTCGGTGTAGTATTTCTGATCGTGGTAGCGAATCAAATCTCGCAGCTGTGCGATGCGGTCGTCGAAATTGCTCATGCGTCTCTACCGCTTCGAGGGCAGGTCGAGCCCGCATTCAGGCACCACGGTGACCGACTTGCCGGTGGCGGAATTCGGAATCAGGCAGAGGAATTTGAGCGGTCCGTCACCCGTGTTGCGGAATTGGTGAACGTCGTCCGGACTGACCAGCACGACGTCACCGGCGGACAGCGGGTGCTCCACATCGCCTTCCAAAACCGTGCCGGTCCCTTCCAACACGAAGACCTCGTGCTCGTACGCGTGGTGGTGTTTGGGCGTGTGCCCGCCCGGTGCGACTTCAAATTGACGCATGGCAAAGGTGGGTGTGCCGTCCGACTCACTCAGCAGCGACCTCACTTTGCAGCCGACTGCGCCCTCCATGTCGACGGGTTGCTGTTCGATCGATGCAACGTTGTTGACCTTCATCATCGTCTCCTGAATGCATGTGAAGTGAGCTGCCTGAGCGGACGTTTCGCGACTGCGGAACTACGCGTCGCCGTCGGCCTGATCCTGCGGTTCTTTCAGGTCGGTGGCAGGAGTTTCCGCCGCAGGGCGATGCTGCGGTTGATCCACGCGATCCGACCACATTTCATCGGTGGCGATGGCGGCGACCGTGGCCAGCGCCAGCACTCCCAATTCGATCATCAAGGCCGTAAAACCATATTCTTGTAGGAACGGAATGAACCCAGTTGCGGTCTCCGGATCCAATTCGCCCGAGGAATTGATGCCACGTACCATCATCAGGGCGAAGCCGCAGGCCGTGATCGCAAATGCCATCCCGGCCAGGACAAGCACCGGATAGAACGGATTTATTCGTGATTTTGAGGCCACTGATCAATGTCCAGTCGGGCGCGAGGCCGGGCGTTCGATAAAACAACACGTTGCAAATGCGGAACATCACCGTCGCCATGATACGCCGTTGCTCAATTCCGGTTCAACGGGGCGTCAGCGGTTTGCCGGGGCGAGGCGTTTTGACTCGGTGCGACTTACGACGTATATGTCTTTACCGGCTCTGCGCGCTCAACTGCCGATGTGCATGGCGGGTCCGACTCCACTTGCCCGAATGTCCCCAAGAACACGTGCCATGTCTGCCTCGGCATCCCAGCAAAACGCGACTCTGCCAACCGACGCCAGTGACGAAGCGCTGGGCGTATTTTGCGACCACGCGAAATCGTTATTTGAGCGACAGCAAGCACGCGTGGAACGGTTCGAGGCGGAACTCTCGCAGCACATCGATGCGGCCATTGAAGAAGTCTCGCGCAGCCAAATGCGAGCTGAGGAACGAGAGGAGCAGGCCGCAGAGGAACAGCACGAATTGCGCGAGCGGTTCGAGCGGGCAGTCCAGGAGATTCGCGAACTCAAAAATCGCAACCATGAGCTCAGCGACCAAGTCACTGCTGCGCCGTCGGGCCAATGCGTCCTGACGGATGAAGGTCGCGTTAATGGTTTTGATTGGGAGGCACAGAAGCGGCAATTGATGAGGCAACTCGAAACCGACTTCGACGCATCGGAGCCGGCGCTGGATCATCATCGTTTGACCGTCGAAGACGCCATTCGAATCACCGATCAGGTGATTGCAGAAAAGGACCGTGAGATCGACGCACTGAAGCAGCAACTTGAGGACCAGGCGAGCCAGTTGGCTGAGATTGCGGACAGTTCTGTCGCGATTGCCGAGATCCTCGACCAGGATCAACTGATACTCGAAGCTCGCGAAGAGTTGAAGCGCCAGCAAGACGAGTGGCGTGAGAAACGCCGACAAGCAGAAATTGATATCTCGCTCGAGCGCGCACGACTCGGCCGCGAACGGAGTGCCCTACAGGGCGAGTTGCAATCGATCGACGCACAACGTCGGCAGGATACCACGAAGTCCAAGAGTAAAAAGGCGGACGAGAAACGGCCCCGCGGGTTGTGGCGTAAACGCCTCGGGTTGCGGGACGATTGACGCTCGGATCAACTTCCTGCCGGACATTCGGCAGCAATGGCGCGATAGCGGGCAATCGCCCGCTGAAAAGTTTGCCAGGCTTCGTTCCGTTCCTCCGCAGCAATCCGCTGCTGGCGATTCTTCCATAGCAGTTCGATCGTTTCTCGGCACCAGTCCGCGCTGTTTCGCGACGCTCGGATCGGAGCGCCGGCGACCCGCACGATGACCGGGTTGGTATGCAGTTGCGGGAATTGACGCACAGCCACCCAACTGCTGCGGTCGAGCGGGACTTGGAACGTCAGGTCGTGGATCTGGCCGTCGGCCGGCACCTCCCGTGAGGCGGCAACGCCGCCGTTGACGACAATCTCGACCAGACGTGTTCCCCCACGCTGCAATTCGTCAGTCCGGTCGGCATGGAGCACGACCGTATCACCCACGTGCCGCTTCCCGGTGCCGGGAACGACGGCACCTTGGGCCACGGTCTTGGGCTGCGCAGCAGCGAATGCCACGCGCGTGGTCACCACCACCGAGCCGGAAGCGTCAAGTTCCACGTCGCCGGTGCCGGGCCGCTTCCCGTTGACTGCAAATTGCAGGGCGTGCGCGAAACCATCGGAAACATACGAACGTCCAGCCGCGAGGCCTTCACACCAGGCGCCAAATTCCAGTGGCTGGTCGGCCGGCAATTGAACATAGACGCGGCCTTGACCGACGCGTCGACTGCTCATGCAAGGAAAGTCTGTTTCGCCACTGACTTTCAGCGGGAACCCGCAGTTCATGATGTGATACCAGGTATTCCATTCTTGAATCCTGGCCGTGTCCATGGCGCTGATAAAGTCGCAGACGCCCTCGGCAACGGTGACGCAAATTTCCATCGCACCGACGCCATTCATTTCCGGGATCGCCAGATTGGGCAGTTGTTCCGCTGCCACGTCGACGCTCGCCGAAAGTTCACGTACATCCAACATCTCGTCGCGATCCGTGTCGATCGCGGCAAAGCTGGCTGGCAACAACTCGCGGGCGGCTTCCCGCTGATTCAACCGCCGGTCGCCGTCGGTGTCCCCCTGTTCGATCAACCGGTTGGCAGCCGCGGCCGAGTTAAGATGCAGGCCACTGGCTGAATGTGCGTATCCGGTAAAGCCGCCTTGCTGTTTTGCCCACCGCATCACGGGCGTGGTCCAAGTTGGCCAGCCTTTGGTCGCAGTGCCGTCTGAATTCGGATAGGTCTGATCTTGCAGATTCAGCAGGCATACATGTCCCAAGGCCGCTGAACCAAAGCCACTGATTTCCAAGTCGTACTTGAGCAGTGTCTGCGGTTCGCTGATCTGATCGACGGATGCCTGGAAGTACTGTCGCTGATGGTCGTAGCACGGGCCCCAAGTGAGGACGCAGCCGACGTTTAGTCCTTCGCCCTTGACCTGCCGAAACATGTCGCCAGGCGCGACACCTTCGGTGGGCGAGGTGTAATGTGCGCATCCGGCCGCGTGGATGTGATGGTCGCCCGAGTAAAATCCGAATGCCTGCGGGTCGACCCATCGCCGCAGTTGCAACTCGAGCGTCTGGCAGCCCTCTGCAGGCACGTCGATCTCGCGTGCCAGGAGTCGATACTCGGGGCCGCGGCCAAATTGTACCTGCAACCTTCCCGGAGGTAACTTGACAATCTCGCCGTCGGACCGATACACGTGCGGCTGAAAGAAAAAGTCGGGTGCCAGACGTTGGGCCTGCGGGGGATAGATACGACCCGCCGCATCTTGAAATCGGAGACGAGCCGTCGTTGGTTGGCCATCATGGTCTTGAATGGAGAGCGTGACCGGGATCGCCGGGCGGGATTCAAATAAAATCGACGTCTCCGCGCGGAATCCCAAGTCCTGGGTGCCCTGTCCCACATCGAATCCAAGCGTCGCCTCGCGTCGCCCGGCCTCGCTGCAATAGATCAATGCGATCGCGTATTCTACCTCCAAGCCGCTGAGGTTGGTGGCCATGGGGCCGGATGTGAACATTCGCACGGCCAGAAACCGGTCGTCCAGGTTTGCGTTTTCATTCACGCGGAGCGGTTCTTGCTGTTGCCTCCGCATGCTCAATGGACTGACACCCGCGTAAACGGGGCCGGCCTGCGGACTGTGGATGCGGAGCTGTTTGGTCACCGTGCTGTCATTGAATACCTTGACCAGCACCGCAGTGAAGCCCGCTTGCTGCAGCGTGGCTGCGGCAGGGCCGCGGGCGACTTTGACACGCGATTCAGGGTTCAACGAGACGGTGACCAGAACGTGCGAGTCGAGTTGTTCTTGTAAGGCTGTTGCATCGCGACGCCGTGCGGCGGCCCGCAACGCGGCCGTGGTGGAGTTATCCAGGGGGTTACCGAGATAGTCCAGTGCATCCAGCACACGGAGGATATTCGCTCCCAGCGGCTGGCCTTCGACGGCCACAATGGGAACATCAACCGCCAGGGTCGCTACGGTCGGTAGTTGCAACAGGCAGGCGAGCGTTACGATAAGCGAAATTCGGAGTGGCATGGATTGGTCGTTCCTTGTGACGCGGTCCCAACGATCCGTTAAGCTAAGGCAATGTTTCAAGAACAGCAAATTGAATTTGAGAACCGCTCTCTCAACATCAGCGTCGGTCCGCAGGCGGGACCGCCACTGCTGCTGCTTCACGGCGTCCTGCGGCAATGGTCCGACTTCGTGCCGATCTTGCCGGCGTTGGCCTCGCGGTGGCATGTGCATGCACTCGACTTTCGCGGCCACGGCAGGTCAAGTCCCACGCAGGGAACATATCGCGTGAACGATTACGTCGAGGATGCCCTCCATGTCGCCGCGCGCTTCGATCAGCCGGTGGTGATCTACGGCCACTCGCTCGGCGCGATGGTCGCGGCCGCGACTGCCGCCGCGATCCCGGGACAGGTGCGTGCCGTTGTCCTGGAAGATCCGCCATTTGAGACGATGGGGAGTCGCCTGTCCGGGGCGGCCCTGCAACACCTCTTCGCCGGATATCAGGATTGCCTGGAGGCCGGTTGCGAGATTGCCGCGCTGACCGATCGGCTGAGTGAGATTGAATTGCCCGCCCCCGGGCAGGATAGATCGACGCGCCTCGGCGAACTGCGTGATCGCGCTGCACTGCGGTGCGCCGCCGCAGGGCTAGCCAAGATGGACCCCGACGTGCTAACGCCGATCGTCGACGGCCAGTGGCTCGAAGGGTATGACGTCGATGCCGTGACGCGGGGGATTCGGTGCCCGACACTGGTCCTGCAAGCGGACCGTGCCGCCGGTGGCATGCTGACCGACGCGGACGCGACGCGGCTTGACGACACGGTTGCCGATTGTGCGACCATTACGTTTCCAGGTATTGGGCACTTGATCCACTGGTCGGCAACCGAACGCCTCCTCGGTGCGACAACCGCATTCCTGGAGTCGCTTAGGTAGGACCTCGACCGATTGCGTTGTCGTTGACGCCGCGACGGCACGACCTTCCAGCGCCGATCGCGATTCGCTGCTGGCTGACGCAGGTCCGGGCGTTGCAACGACGTTGCGTCGCAAAGCTTGTCGCCCGCTTCGCACCGAGTAGAGTGTTCTTGGTCGAACGGAGGGTTGCGTCGCGTCGGACGTCGGCTGCGACGTCGCAAGCGAAGTATGCGAGCGATGCCCGCCGTGGGGGCAAAAGCCGAGATAAATTCAGGGCGTTACTGTGGTGGCAAGCAGGTTCCGAAATGGACTCAATACGCGACCTAAGATCCGGCTGAATCGGGATTTCCGGTCGCGCCGCTGACCCTGGACGGGCAGGTTCGGGCCGACGATTCTGACCGATAATCCTGTTTCATCGGTATTACGCGTGGAATCTGGGCAGCATTGGCAATGAAAATGCATCTTGGTCATAAGATGCAAGTATCGGGCCTCTGCACGCGAAGGTGTCCGTTTCTGCTACGATGTGTGCGACAATTTGCCGCATTTTCTCCTGTCAAAAATGAGCATAAAATTGTCATAGTTGAACTGAAACTATGGCGGAGTCGAGGTGGGAATGTCCACAGAAGCACCCGCAGATCTGGCATTCGAAAGGTACCCGCATCTGGCGAATACGGGTCGCAGGCTATTGTTGGTCGACGACAGCGTAGCATTCCGCGAGCGATTGGCGCGGGCGTTTCGCGATCGGGGCTTCGAGGTGACGACGGCTGGAAACTACGACGAGGCCATGGTTGCGGCGACGGACCAGCCACCCGACTTGGCCGTGGTTGATTTGCGAATGCCGGGCGAGTCGGGCTTGACGTTGGTGAAGTCGTTGAAAGGACTTCGCGAAGCGACGCTGGTCTTGGTCTTGAGCGGATTTGGGAGCATCGCCACAGCGATTGATGCCATGCGTTTGGGGGCGGTCAACTTCCTACCCAAGCCAGCCGACGCGGACGACATTTTGGCAGCCTTCGCGCGGGGAGATGCGCCGGTTGCCGAAGCCGTTGGCGTCCAACCTGAAACTCCATCCTTGGCCCGCGCTGAATGGGAGCATATTCATCGCGTATTAGCCGACTGCGGCGGAAACGTCTCCGAGGCGGCCCGACGATTGGGCATCCATCGACGCTCATTACAACGAAAACTCCAAAAACGCGCACCCTGAACGTGCCGCAGCGAACTCCGCTTGGCGCAGAAGATCAGACCATGACTCGACCGTTGTTGCTTTCGCCTCCCCTCGCGACCGCCACGCGCGATGACATCGACTTGCCTTTGCTGGAACGCAAGTTTGCCTACTTGCCGGGCCTGCGTTACGCGGAGCTCAGCGAATCCCCCATTGATTTTGATGCGTACTCGCAGCGGACGATGTTGGAAGCCGACGTCGAGGCGGATCTGTTCCGGCAAATGAATCTGGCGCTGTTTCAGGCTGCTGAGAAGCGCCGAGCGATCACTTCGGTCGCCACGTTTCCCCGCGCTGACTTGGACGAACTGTTGCGGCTGGCGGCGCGAGCCGATCAGATTCGCAACACGCTGGTGATGGTTTTTGGCAAGTTGGCGCTTTCCATCACAGCTCAATTTTCCAGCGGCATCAATCCGCTGGACGAACTGATGAGCGAGGCACATCAGGCGATGCTGCGCGCTGTGCGCAAATTTGACCCTGATCGTGGTTTTCGATTCAGCACGTACCTGACCCACGCGGTCCGCCGCCAGTTGCTGCGGTTCTTGCAACGCCGTCAGCGGGACCGTCAACGGACCTTCACGGCCACCGACGAAACGGCCTTACCCGAAACGACACGTTGGACGGTGGCCTACGAACAGCGGGTGACCCGCGGCATCCATGATGTCGAGGCGATGTTGTTGACGCTCAAGCCCCGTGATCGCTACGTGATTCGTTCCCGATTTGGTTGGGGACGAGAATTCGAACCCCGCACGTTGCAAGAGATTGCATCCGAACTGGGCGTGACACGTGAACGCGTCCGGCAGTTGGAGCAACGCGCCTTGAAGAAACTTTCCGCGCTCGCTGCCGAACAGCATCTGGAACTGACATAGCTTTTCCAGATAGTGAGATCCACGTCTCAGCGTGCACTCGCGCCCTTCAGCGAGGCGAGATAGGCGACGAGGTCTCTCAATTCCTGGCTCGTCAGGGTATTGGTAAACCCCGCCGGCATCGCGGTCCCCTTGCTGATACGCTCGTCGATCGCAGCTGCCGCGTATTCCTCCACCCGGCCGTTGGTCAGGTTCCGAATCGCGACCACACCGCCGTTCTCGGACGTGACATAGCCGGAAACGACGCGACCATCGCCAAGAAACAACGTGGTCAATTCATAACCTTCTTTGATCTGTCGTTTGGGCCAGACGACGGATTCAATAATCAGCTCCAGCGGCAGTCCGGCGCCGACCGCTGTTAGTTCCGGACCTTTCGGAAACTCGCCGGTGGGTGTCGTCACACCGTGTAACGGATGGCATGCGGTGCAATTCGTGAGCGACGACGTAAAGACCTTTTGGCCTGCCGCCGGATTTCCTTGGCGACGGACCTCGGATGCAATTTGCTGTACGAGCGTCTCGCGATACTCGAGCGGAGCGGCGGCATCCATACCCATGACTGAGACGAGTGCGTTGACCAGTACCGAATCGTCGACACCGTTGGCGCTGATCCAGCGGCTGATCAGTTTGCCCTGGTCGGCGGTGAGTCGAGCTGTGGGCAATGCCGCCGCGATGGCGGCGGTCGCTTCGCGTCGCCCGGTCAACGTGGTCAGAATCTCGTCCACTTCCGCAGCGTCATTCAGCCCGGCGAGCAACTGTAGGCCGTCGCGGGCCGCGATATTGAGGTCGACGCGGCTGATCGCATCCAGCGCCGCGATGCGGACGGCTGGCGTCTGCGAAAGGGAAATATAAGCCCTTACTCGCTCGATGGACGTGTCGGGTGAAAGCTCCATCAGCGAGCGGATGGCGGCGGCTCGTACGGACTCGGGCACGTCACCTGCCGTGGCGAGCTCACTGACCTGCGTGGTCAACGCTTCTTGGTGCCAGAGACCAGCGAGCCTTGCCGCGGCGGCACGTAGTTCGACATCATCGTCGTCCAAGAGGTTTTTCAAAGCAGCGGCAACTTCGCCGGCCGGCTGCGTGCCCCGGGCTTCCATTACGGCCGTTAATCGCCCCAGCAGCGAAGGGCGGCTCGTCGCGCCTTCGCGTACCGCGGCTTGAAAGACCTGCTGGACATCCTCTGTGTTGCCGACCCTGGCGAGTAGTTTCCACAGTTGTTGTCGGCCAGCCTGAGAAATCGTGTCGCTCTGCAGCAGCTCTCGAACCTGGGCCGCAACATCGTTGCCACCATGGGCGCGGAGCACGTACACCAGTTGGTCTGGCTGCGCAAAGTGAAGGTCCCCGGTTCGCAGCGCCGGCAGCCATTGATCCGACAGGGCGTGGACGCATTGCGAGAGAGCGGCGACCAGAAAGCGATCCAGAGGTTGGCTGGCCGCCTGTGCTGCGACCGTTATCGCCGCTGGTTCCCGGACATAACTACACGCCACGACCGCCTCCAGTCGCACGCGTGGGCTCGGATCATTGACGCTGTGCGTCAATAGGGCGAGGGGCGCTTCCAGGCGGTCATGCCAGCGTCCCACAACACGTGTCGCATAGGCCCGCGCCCGGTCTTCAGGTGAAGCGAGCAGCATTTCCAGGAGCGGGCGATTGACGACTTCATGCGCTTCAAAAACGCCGATCGATTCGTATCGCAGATGTTCGCGTTGTGCGTCGTCGGGCAATCCGTCGACCCAGCGTTGCAAGGCTGGCAGCGCCTCTTCGGTCGGCAAGTCCATCAACAGCCGTTTGGCCTGGGAGCGAACCCAACCCTCGTTGGATGTCAGCTGTTGGCATAGCTCGCCGGCCGGCATGTCGGCCAGCGGTGGCGGGGTGACAAGCGGTCGATCCTGCGCCGTGATTCGCCATACGCGACCATGCGACTTGTCCCGGTCCGGGTGTCGGAAAGAAGCTTGGTAATGGCCGATAATCGGGTTGTACCAATCGGCGACATAAATTGCCCCGTCAGGTCCGATCTGGATATCGACGGGGCGAAAACTGCGATGCCCGGTCTGCAGGAGCGGTGGCAAATTCTCCGTTCGATGCCCTGATTTGTCGGCGAATAGCTTCATGCGGTCGAGCACGTGCGCGAAATAGCCAGCGATCAGGACGTCGCCCTGCATCGCATCCGGCAGGTGCGATGACTCGACGATCTGGGCGATCATGCTCTTGATTTGCGTCTTGCCGATGTCCAGCGGCGGCTGAAAGTGTGCGGTCGGTATCATGATCGGCAGTAGTTCGCTGATCGCGGTGCCGCTACCCCCTTTGACCAGTGGTTCGCCCCATCGCCCGAAGACGACCCCCCACGGGTTTTGGCTGCTGCCACCTCGGAAGGAATGGAGTTGGCGCCGCCGGGGGCGCATCCGCCAGACGCCGTGTTCGTCGAGTCGTGCGATTCCCCACGGTGTTTCCGCGCGTGAGAAACAGTGCAGTCCCTGACAAAAGAACAGCTCGCCGCCGGGACTCCAGGTGAACGAGTTGATGTTTTGGTGTGTGTCGCCCGTCCCGAATCCGGTGAAGATGACTTCGCGTTGGTCGGCACGATCGTCTCCGTCGGTGTCCCGCCAGTGAACCAGGTCCGCACCTTCGCCGATGTAGACGCCACCGTCGCCAATCGCAAACCCAGTGGGCATGTTCAACCCGCCGACGAAGACCGTCGAGCTGTCGACTCGATGGTCGCCGTCGGAATCGGACAGGATGAACAGCTTGTCATCCGGCGTCTCGGTCGGAACAAGTTGCGGATAGACGCTGGAGCAGAGCACCCACAAGCGGCCGCGCGCGTCCCAACGCATCGTGATCGGATTGGCGATACCGTGGGCCTCGGAGGCAAACAGATTGGCGGTGAAACCGGGAGCCAACTCGAACGATTTCAATTCGGCGTCGACCGAATCGTCTACGGCGCGCGGCGCCACGGAATCGGCACAGGCCGAGCTGGAGGTCAGCAACAGCGTGATGCCGAACGTGGCCCAGACCGTCACGCAGGTCAATACAGATCGCATTTGCTATCGCAGCTTCAGCAGCTGGTCCTCGGATTGTTCGATGAGCGGAATCAAGCCGTCAAGCTCGTTGGGGAACCATCGCGGCTTACCCGGTCGATGGTCGTGGCTGCTCGGGACGTGGGTTCGGTTCCCGTAGGCGAAGGACCAGTTGGTCGGGTGCCAGTGCTGTCGCCAAAGCTGGTTCTTGTTGCGAATTGCCTCGCAGAGCATTTCGACGTTGTCGTTGGTAAAGCGTCCGTCGCGATCGACCTCCCCCACGCTCAGCGGAGGCTTGGCAAGCAGTTGGCGGGAGGTTTCGAAGGCAACTTGCCAGCGGCCCGCCGTTGTCAATTGCAGCCCGTCGGTGGTGAGCCCTGTTGTCGAGAACGAACTTAAGTTGACCGTCAAATAGCCGCGCCGCTTGGCCAAGGCCTCGATGGCCGCTCCGTAGGTCGCGATGTCCGCGTTGTGCGGGGTCAGGTCGGGCAGGTGCGGTTGAGGCGGACGTGCAAAGGGCAGGGGAGTCACCAGCACGATCTTCTGCGTGCGACGCGATAACTCATCCAGCAAGGTCTCGTAGGCGGCGATGAAATTCGGCAACTTGGCCGGTCCATCCAACGCTTCCACTTGGCCGAAGGTCGCCACCACGATCGTGGCGTTGACGCGGTCAAGCTGCTCGAGATGCGTGCCGAAATTCCGCGGCCGCTGTTGTTGATAGACCGTGTCGGCCGGCCAGGCCAGGTTGCGGAAGAAGACCTGTTGTTCTCCGGCTGCCAGCGTGAGTAACGTTTCCAGGTAGGGCGCGTCGTCTTGTCTGGCGACGGCGGTGCCACCCATGAAGGCGATGATATCGTCGTTTTGGAGTTCGAATCCCGCCGAGAACGGTGGTTGTCGAAGACGCGCGTCGGCTTGATTGGGCCTGCTGTCTTGCGGGTCGCCTGGCGCCGTGGGATTCGCAGCGCTGCTGCCGGTCTCCTTGTTTCTGGGCTTGATCCGACGTGGCGCCGCGCGGCTTAGCAACCAGCCGCCGGGCTGCAGTGTGGCGGTGCCGTTCACGCCCGCGAACCACGCTTTGAGTTGCCGCAACATGTCGGCGGTGCGCTGAGGCTCGGCGGTGGCCAGATCCTCTTTTTCGCCCAGATCGCGGTCCAAGCGATACAGTTCGACCCGCTCGTTCTCAAACGTTCCCGGCGTCGCCTGCGGATGTTGCACGACCAGTTTCCAGTTCCCGTGGCGCATCGCCTCGCTACGACTTCCGCTGTTGGAGAGCGAAGCCCAGAAAAGGGGCCGTTCCGCCAACGGTTGGCCAGCGAAGAAAACGGGCGAAAGGTCAACGCCGTCCAGCGGACGGTCCTGCGGGGCCTTCGCGCCGGCCAGGGCCAAGACGGTTGGCATGACGTCGATACTGATCGCCGGGATCGCCGATTGTGAATTCTGTGGGATCTTACCGGGCCACCAGGCGATGGCCGGGACGCGGTGGCCACCTTCATAGACCGAGCCCTTGCCGGCCCGCAGTCGCGGGCTGCCGCTGGGGAAGTCGCGGGCTGGCCCGTTATCCGAAAAGAACAGGACCAGCGTGTTTGTATCGAGCCCCAACTCGATCAGTTTCTTACGAATCTGCCCGACGCCGTCATCGATCAGCAGCGTCATGCCTCGGTATTTCTCGATCCGCTCCGCGTCGTCGACCGGCTTCCAGCGTTTCCAGCCCTCGCTCTCGCTGCGCCGCACAGGGTCGCCCGGTACTTGAACCGGATTGTGAATCGCTTCGTGGGCAATGTACAAGCAGAAGGGGCGGTCACGATGACGCTCGACAAAAGCAAGCGCATAGCGGTTGATCAGGTCAGTCGAGTAGCCCGCTTCAGGCGTCTCTTCGCGACCATGCCACCAGTCGTGCTTCACGTGATCGCCGACATGGCTGATAAAGTCGATATTGCCGCTGTGATAACCAATGAACTCGTCGAAACCGTGGTTCTGCGGATGGTATTCGGCCGAGTTGTGTGGATAGCCCTGATGCCATTTTCCGATCAATCCCGTCGCGTAGCCGGACGCTCGTAAGGTTTCCGCGAACGTATTTTCGGTGACCTTGAGCCCTTTGCGATGTTCCGGATGATCAGAGGCAGGATGAATCACCGCTTCGATCCCCGCGCGCTGTTGATATCGCCCGGTCAACAGGCCTGCTCGGGTTGGCGAACAGACAGTGCCCGACGAATGAAAGTCCGTCATCCGCATGCCTTCGGCTGCCAGTCGATCAATTTCGGGTGTTTTGAAATAAGGGTTGCCGAAGCAGCTGACACCTTCGTAGCCCATGTCGTCGACCATAATGATGACGAAGTTGGGCGCGCGACCACCAGCAGGATCTGACGCATATAGGCATGCA
>JAUIHJ010000127.1 GCA_030432015.1 bacterium | reverse complement strand
GCCAGCAGGTTGCCGCCGTGACTGTGCCCCCACAGCAGGACTCGTTCCCCGGGATGCAAGGACCGCGGGCTGCCCTGATCGTGACTCTCAAAATCCTGGCCGACCGGGGGCCGAAATCGCGCCGCTAATTCGCCCAGCAGTCGCACGGCACCGTCAGCTCGACCGACATGATGATTTTCGCTCGACCAATGAAACAACCTTACGGGAATCGGCGCTGGATGATCGCCGTTTAAAACGCGTTGCAATTGTTGCGCATATTCGGCCGTAAAATTCCCGACGTCGCGGGCAACAGAATCGATGGTCTGCTTCTGAATCCGGCGTAGCACGTCGCCAGCGGTTGGCCAAACGCGAGCGATTTCGCGCAGGAAACCGAGTGCATCCGCACCCACGAACGTCCCATGCACGAGATAGATCGCAGCGACGCCGGCCGCGCGAAGACGATCCCCAACCGCAACTCCCCGCTGCCCCAGGCTAGCGGATGTGATGTGAGGCGGTGGATCGGGACGCAGCAGGTGATACCTGGAAGTGGGGCGCTCGGACCGGTACTCTTGGTGCTGAAATCGGTTGTTCCGGGGCATGATTCGACCGCGATGTATCCACTCGATGAACCGGGGCCTGCACCGCGTCGGATGCCAGCATGCTTGACCACAGTTCGAAGGGCCGCCCCCCACGCTCGTCGGCGTGGTAGAACGACAGAATGTTCGTCATGTCGGTCGGAATAAACTCATGCTCACCACCTGCCCATTGCGTCTGCCGATAAACACGTCGCCAGGTTCCCGTGTTGAAATAGACCTGATTCAAAACGTAGCCGTCGGCATAGCTGGCATCCAGCGGCACATTCTCCGCGACGTGCGTATGCCCATAAACGATATGCTTGGCACGGCGGTTTCGGTAGTCCTGTTCCGTCAGGGCATGTTGATAATACGAATCCGTTTGCGTCCCGCGCAACGACTGCATCCAACCGGTGATCTTGCCAGCCCAACCGATCGAAAGCCGCTTGCTGAACTTCAGCGAACGATCAAGACCGTCGACCAGATCGAAGGGACTCCACGCATCCTGCTCGCGGACGATGTCCAGTTGCAGAAATTCATCGGCCAGGCCATCCCAGATGTGTTTGATTCGTTTGCGATAGCCATGACGAATCCCGCAACGCTCGAGCAAACTCTCCAGCCAGACCGGGATCAGGAGCAAGGGACGAATCTGATTCATTTCCGCCAAGCCGGCGGTGACGGATTCAGGTAGTTCAGTCCCCATCTCTTGCTGAATCGTGGCGGTGAAGCGATTAATCAACTCGACGACGATCGCGTCGCCAAGACTGCTGGAATCGCGGTCCTCGCTATAGTTTAATGGATCGAATACATCGCCATGGCGTGCGAACACCCGATGCCGCCGCAAGACGCTTAACAGTTCCTCGGATTCATACGGATCATGAGGAAACGGCGCGTTGTGCGAACTGCTGAGGCCGATCTGGTGGGCCACACGTTGGCGAATGACATCGTATCGCGGGCCGGTCAAATGCAGCGGCCAATCACGGTTTCCTACCATGTAGAACGTACGGACCGTGACGGGCGTGCCCTGGCCGTCCATGGCCGGACCTCCCGCTTGCGTCGCGGACGGAATGCACACCGCTCCATCGGTGGCAAGCGAACGCAGATTCATGATCGCATCACGATTGGTTCGAAATATGTCGTCCACGATGGACGAGACCGTCTCCGCAACCTCCGGTGTCTGCGGATCGTGCCACGGCCGCACATGGTTGGCCAACCACTTGTTCGAGTCGATGATGTCGAAGACATCGCCCAGCAGGAGCAGGTCCAACTGTTCAATGGGGCGATAGCGCCCGTCGGCACGCCAAGAGGCCTGCATGGCCAATTCGCAGAGACGATTCGAAAATCCTTGGAACGCACCGGGCGAGACATTCGTCCCTGTGGATCCGTCAGTCAAGTGGAGGTCACTGATTATTGCTAGCATCGCAGCATTCCTTGGTCGCGCACGACATGAGGGGCAAACCCATGAGCTTCTAGTGTCGTGAGAGGTATCGGCAACCAAGTTGGTTGGTCGTGAGGATTGTTCCGAAAAAGACGATTCGAACGATTATTCCGGAATTGCACGCAGCGTGTAATGTGCCTCGGCGGGAAAGAACGCACCGTTCGCAGGTGTGAGGTTCTTGACGTGGAATTCGTACACAAACCCGGCGCGCAGCGTTTCCAGCGTCAAGGTCACCCTGCTAGCGTCGCCGGTAACCTGCACCGCCTGCAGTGACTCGACGCGTCGCTGCGTATCGTTGCCACCATACGCCGGCGTCGAGACACGAGTGTACGATGCCAGCGAGTAGTTGGTGACATCGGCGGCCCGATCCGGATCCACGGGGCTGGTAAAGTCGATCTCAAACCCGGTGGAAGTCGCGCGAACTTCGGCGATCCCGCAGGGTAGTTCTTCGAGGATCGGCCGCAGACGCACCAATTCACCGATGTTGTTCGCACCACCCCATCCACTGTCACGGATGCCGCCAATATACAAGTCACCCGCAGGCGAGATGCCGGCAACCAGCGGCCCCAGCAGGGGCGGGCCACTCGGCGGCGCGTCGTAACTCAACGGATAGGCCGCGCCCTGCATCGTCTCACCGACCTGCTGCACGCTCATTCGAATCAGCCGCCGCGTGTCGTATTCACAACCGACCAGATGGCCCTCGAACGGACCGAACCGATCGCTGGCCGACTTCGATCGCACGCCCGCCGGAGTCTCCAGGAAACAGATCCCGTTGACACTGCGTGTCCAGGGGTGCGGGATATCGATCGCCGGAGGTGTGAGGGGCGGTTGGAATCCCGGCTTGCGATCCACCGAGTTGATAAAGCCGAACCGTTTCCCCGGACGCACATGATTGAGTTCGTTAAACGGGTTGTAGTTACCCTGGTTGTCGGTCACGAACAGCTGCCCCGCACGATTCCGGGCAATTCCCATCGGAAAGCGATGACCGGCCGTGAGCTGCTCGATGCTGAACGCGCGTGGATTGTCGGGCGTTGGTTCGCGTGGCGACAGCTTCAAGACGGTCCCGCGCAAGTGCGCGGCGGCCAGCGAACGCTTGTCTTGCTGGCACGGAATGGCCACGTAGTAATTTCCCTCGGTGTCGCGAGGAAGACCAACAGCCCAATCGTGATAGTCCGTGGTGTGCCCCCAGCCAGACGCCACTGTCACATGCCGATCCGCGCGGCCGTCTCCATCGTCATCGAACAGCCGTAGCAGCCCGGATTTGTTCACAACGTCCACATACGTTTCGGTTGCCGCCAAGCCATAGGGCGCAGCCAGTTCGTCACTGAATTGGATGATCTGGTCTTCGAGCGAATCGCCGTCGGTATCACGGAGCGTCCACACGCGCCCTTTGAGCGACGAGACCAACAGTTCGTCGTTGGGACGCCAAGCCAGGCCGGTCGGCATCATGCTGGACTCGACGGGAACGCGCACAGCGGCAAAGCCGGGAACGACGTTGAGTGAAACCGGCTCGGCCGCGACCGACTGCACAGCGAGGTCGGGAAATTGGTCGACAGGAACCGTCGTTGTGTAGGCCAGCGTCACCTGCACCTGGCCATCCGCATTAGGTGCCAAGGTAAGGCTCCCATCGTCGGAAAACCGCGCGGCCGCAGGTGCCAGCACGCGGACCTGCGTGCGTTCGTCAATGACCAGCGTGGTTCCCCCTGCATTGCCGGCGATCGCGGTCGAAGCGACCAACTGCAGTTGAATCATCGAGCCCGCAGCGACATTGCCGACGCTCACGGTGCGTTGAATGCCGGACTCGCTCGTGTCGTCTGTCACCAGCGGCGCGAACGATTGCGCGACAGTGATGACCGGCTCCTGCTGGCCGCCGGCCACTGGAAAACGCAATCGGTACCTGGCGGTCAATCCGTATAAGTTGTGCTCAACGGCGTCCAACTCGGTCAGAAACTGCCCTTGCAGGACCGGCTCCTGCGATTCGCCCCGCACAACGAGGCGGATTTCCGGCTGATGGAACCCGGCCTCCCATACGGGCGTGCCGGCCGCTTCCCAAAACCAGGTCTTGCCCTCGGTGTGCTGGCGGGCCACGTCTCCCACGGACCACTGCGCCAGCCGGGCGGTGGCCACATCGAACAACATGCTATGGCGATTGGAGAGCCCGACCAGCAGCGGCTTGAGATAGCCGGCCGACGGCGTACGAATGACGTCCGTCAACATTACCGCCCGTTCGTGCCCCTGCCCACCGAAACGCACAACCCGCACCGGATCGGGCCGGGGAGGCTGGAAGCCCTTGGTATTCAAGACATCCCACACGGCGGAGAGCTGATGCTCAATATTGTCGTCGAGCAATCCGTGCACCGCGACGCGCACCGATGGCATCTCCATCCGAGGGACAATCCGCGCCGGGTTTTGAACGAATCGATCAAACCAGGGACGCCGAATATTTTCGCCCAACATCGAGAGAACCGGACCACGCGCGTTGACCGGCGCCTTGGCAGGGAGCGCAGCGCCGATCTGATGGCAACTCGTACAGCCAAATCCGTCGGGCGTAACCAGACGACTTCCAGCCGCGTGTAGCGCGAGGGCGTCGAGTTCCGTGCGAGCTATGGTCGGCTCCTGCCCTGCCGGGATTCGGTCGGCCGTCACAAACGATTGCACGATCGAATCAAGCTGTGGCTCGGTCAACCTGAACCGCGGCATGTTCACATGCAGGTACGAACGGCGGCTGGGCCGCTTGCGGGCGATGATCTCCGCCAACGCCGCCTCGTGCAGCTTGTCTCCCACATTGGCCAGTGAGGGGGGGACCATCGCTGGCAACGAAGACGCCAACTGCTGGTCCGCCGCCGCGGCCTGTGTCGCCGCGGTCACCAAGCCAGGGGATGAACCACGCGGGTGACATGCCAGGCAATTATTCTCGCGGACCAATCGTTCGCCCATTGCAGTCGTTGAGACAGGGCTCGCGCCAACTTCGCTGATGAAGTGCTGGATCGCCTGCCGATCTTCGGCAGCAACCGTGTAACTGGGACGATCGCGTTGTGCCGCGGCGGGCTGGAGGCAGGAACTGGGGGTGCCCCAGTTGGATTGAGCCGACAAGGGGATCGACGGCCGAGTCGCCGGTCCTGCTTCCGGCAAGCGGTGGCAGTTGGCACACTGGGCGGTCGCAACCAGGTGCCGACCACGCTCGACCTGCTGCGCATCGGCCGCCGGACGGTCGTTCGCTTGAGTTTCGTTCGGCTGCCCGGAGGCGCCGGCAGCCGAAGTCTGCAAGAACGCGGCCAGATTACGTTGCTCCTCCTTGGTCAAATCGAATTGAGGCATCCGATGGTCCTGGTTGATCCGCGCGGGATCGCTCAGCCACCTCGCAAAGAAACCGCCCGGGCGTTTGGATGCAATGTGGGTCAAGTCGCCGCCTGAAAAGAGGGACGCGGTCCCCAGTTCACCATACTGATGGCAGGCCAGGCAGCCGCGCGAGAGGAACAGGATACGCCCTTGCTCGCGATCGACCTTCTTGGGTGGGACCGATGGCTTGGGAGGTGGTTGCGAATGAGTGCTGAGGTACGCGGCAATGTCGGCGGCTTCCTGCGGCGAAAACCCGAACGATGGCATTTGTCCCTGTTGCCCTTGGCCAGCGGGCGTCGCGCCATCGGCCATGCTCGTTAGCCGGTCGACCAGCCAGGTGAAGGCGAGGTTCCCGGCAAGTCGATCGAGGGCGGGAGCACGCTGCGGGACCGGTTCGTTGCCAAGCTGATGACACGCGGCGCAACGAAGCCCATGCACAAGCTGCTCGCCGCGCTGAAACTGCCCGTCTGGAGTCAACTCGGGATCATGGTGGAACTGCCGGGCCCCGATCGGTTCCAATTGAAACTGAGGCCCCGACCAGAACAGGGCGAGTTGCCCGCGGGAACCGGCGGACGACAAGCGGATTTTCAAGGGATGGTAGTCGAACGGCAGCGTCAGGATGTCGGTTTCTTCCCATCCGGGCGAATCACGCTCGGCTTCCAAGACCATTTGACCGGCAAGTTCGATTGAAAGCTGGCCCTGAAAGTATGCTTTCAGCCGGTATTCGCCGGGTGCCTGTGACATCAAGTAGCCCGTCCATTCCGATCGTATCGGCCCCGCGACCAGGCGGCGGTCGGGGCTGGCTCCGTCCCAGGCAATGGCGATGGTTCGATCGATACGGGTCACCGTGTGTCCCGACGCATCGCGATACTTGCCCAACAGCCCGCGGCGAAATTCCAAATCGTCGTCGTCATCGGCGGATTGAGAAAAGCCGGCTATGGGCGGCATTAAGAGCGATATTGTCAGGGCAAGCAGCAGTCGATAGGGCATCAGCGATCTGCAATTTGGGGGCCAGGTGATTCCTACAACAACGACATCCGACAACCGTCAGTCGGCCGCATCGACTGAATCGATGATGCGATCGAGTTCGCCATCGGGAAGCTCCATGACGGCGGCCGCCATGGCGAAGATACGCTTCTCGGTGTCGGCCAGGTGGCCATCGGCTGCCATGACGCGCAACAGGTCTTTTAGCAACTCGACGCGGTCCTGTGGGTGTGGCGGGATCACCAGCTCCGCAGCGTCAGACAGGGCGAACTCGACCGCCGCCGTGAAGTCCGCCTCCGTCAACCCCCACTGCACGCTGCGATCTGATAAGAGCTCCAGTTCGCCTTGCGTTAAGCTTCCGTCGGCAAAGGCCATAATCATCAAGTTCTTGAGCTGGTCGAGAAAATCCATGCATCACCTGGGGTAGATTCGGTTGGGGCTTTGTGATGGCAGTATAGACGGTGCCCTCAGTCCGCTCAAGAAACACCGTTCGCCTGACGCGACACTGCGCCGGTCGCCGGGCCAGGTTCGCACTGTTGGTGTTGCGCGAATGCGCCGCGCAGCGGCTCCTCAACAACCAGACGACATCTCCCTGGGGTTGGCGCCCCCTGGCTAGAAACTGACATGCCTGCGGCATTCGCAAAAGCGCAACTTCAAGAGTTCGCGCAGGGCACGCAGCCGAACTATGCGCGGCGGATAAAATGCGATGCAAAGCTCCGGACTTCGCGACCGTTCAGCACATGGACCATCCGCAACTGCTGCACGGTCGATTCGCCAAACTGTCCGAGCGGTACGTGGACCCACGTCTTCTTAAACCGTTTCGCCAGACGGCGCCAGCCGGGTCCGGGAGGTAGAGCGCTGAGCAACGCGATCTGCGAACAGTTGCTATGCAAACACGCCGCCGCCAACAGTCGTTCCTCAAGCGTCTCGCAGAAATCGATACGGGGGTCGTTCCAGACATCGCGAATGATGACCGGTGGATACAGGAACATGGCTCCGCCGTAGGTCGCTTGCCCGATGCCAGGACCGACCATCTCCTTCTGAAAGTCCGTGGCAAAAAACGACAGTGTCGATTCATTCTCGTGCTCGGCAAACCACGTGGTCCGCCACGGATAGTCCCGCGGATCCGCCGGCGAGTCGAATAGCATGACCGCACAATCCAGTTTTCCACAACTCGGCGGCACAATCTTGACGTAGATCTCACCATCGTACCAATGGCGGAGCGTGTCACGAATATCGATGCCGTCCATGATGCTGGTCGTAAATTTCTCGGTCCGAACCAGATCGGCGCCCATGATCGATTTTGCACGATCAAACACATGCGCGCGAAAATCTTCGACACTTTCATCTTCCGGCGGATAGCTGCACTGCGAAAACGGATTCCAGGACGTCTTCCATTTTTCGATCTCAGTCTGATCTGGACGGCGCTGCAATTCGCAGCTCCGCCATTCCAGCGGCGGACCGGGCAATCGGCTGACCATCTCGACGACATCACCATTGGCAAACCGGGCCTCTTCAATCCCCATCACGATGGATTCGAACCCCGCGCCGTCGGCATACGGATAGTCCCGCGCGGTTTCTGCGACATGCAACGCGAATTGATCGCCGGCGATCTGCTTGGCGGCGACGACAATCGTATAGAGGTCGGGGGTCAGGCGGCTTTCAACCAAGGAGAGGTTTCGGATGTATTTCGTGCAGCGGGCCAGCAGATGCGGCGTAATTTTTCGAGCGCGGCGTTTGAGGTCGTTTCGATACGCGTCGCGAGCCGTGACCAGGAGTTCCTTCACCCCATCGATTGAGAGGTTCTGGTCGTCCTCCAACTCCGATCGAGCCCGCTCGTAAAGCCCAGTGACAAACGGCAATTCTCCCAACATGAAAATCAACGTCTGGGGATCCACTTCATGGGTCGAGGTGGATGGCACAATTTCGTGCTCGGCGTCGGCACCGTGGGCCGGCTGTCCGTCGGACACTCGATACGCCTCGCGAATCCAGGGCCAATCCAGCACGGAGCAAACCAGCAAAATCGACTCGTGGCGCGTTTCCAATTCGCGCAAGCGACGCCCCATATGCCGCACCCGATCAAGGCGCTGGCCTGCCGGTTCCGGCCCTACATTGGGGAGGATCGCAGCCGCGAATCGTTCCAGAGAAACTCGCTTGAGAGCGTATGCGTCGGGCAGCACCGCCGAGTGCGGTTCGAACTGTTCCGTCTCCAAGTCGATAAAACGCCGCGGAATGTGCTCCCCCATGGCAACGCGGATCGCCATGATGACTGCCTGGCAGGGATCGATCGGGACATAGCTACCGATCCCCGAGGAGGCTTCCGCCTCGACCTCGTCATCGTCGTGATCACGATCGGGCGACCATTCGGTCACAAAGGGTTGCGTTTCACGTTGGACCACGACCGTCGGGCTGGGCAAGTGCTTGATCGCCTGTTCGACGTCATGTTGGAATGACGGCGGCAGTGGCACGGCAACCACGTCAAAGGTCCGCTCGAGCATCACTCGGCGCACCTCCATGGCAAAGTCGCCACTGCCATGAATGACAGGGAGCGCCGTGATATGTGGTCCGATCTTGAGGAGGTCGCCTGGCATTCGCTGCGTCACTGGGGTCAAAACATTACGTCGTCGTCATCGTCCGCGTCGTCATCTTCGGCATCGGGATGCAGCGGGTCGTCGGGAGAGAAGAAAAAATCGCCTAGTCCCAAGGGAACGGCATTTCCACCTAACGTGCGTTGATTCCGCTCGGCCAGCGATTCCAGGTCCAGTGCTTCTTCACCCAGGCAATACTCCATTGCCTCGCGCCACGCAGCGTCTTTGGAGATCGGATGTGCGGGATCCTGGAACATCCGTTTCATCGCATACCGCAACATGCTAATGCCATCACGGGGCGAAAAATCGAGTTTCAGTTCGTGCGAACGTTGCAGAAATTCCACCGTGATCGCCAGCATGTCGACTTCGGCGAACGGCAGGTGATACTGCAGAATCGACATCTCGTCCATCTTGTTGGGAAAGCCGACCGGCAACGTCGGCTGCAAACGACTCAGGATGTAATCGGGAATCTCGTAGGTCGATTCATCCTGGTTCATCGTGACGGCGCAACGAAAATCGGGATGCGCCGCGATCGTGATGCCCGCCACAATCGACTCGACGTATCGCCGATGATCCAAGAGTGGCGCGAGGCTGGCCCACGACTTTTCATTCATCCGGTTCCCTTCATCCAGGATGCAGACGCCGCCTCGAATCATCGCCGAGACCAGCGGCGAAGCGTGATAGGCAATCTTGCCGCTCTCGGCAAGGACCGGGGTAACCAGCAGGTCTTCGGGACGCGTATCGGCCGTGCACTGATAAATATAGAGATCCTGCTTGCGTTCGCGTGCGGCGGCCATGGCCAACGCGGTTTTGCCGATTCCAGGGGTGCCGATCAGACGCGGCGAGAGGGGTAGATCGGCGTCGTCGACAACCACCCAGCATGCCAGCAACTGCTTCAGGACCTCGCGCTGACCGATCCATTCACCTTTGTTTTCATTCGGCTGATTCAGTGTCAGCTTGACGTCGTCGATTTCAAAATATTCACGCATTACTTATCTCGAAGGGCCAGATCGAATTCGCCGGAGCGGCTTCCGCGAACGCGGCATCCTTCCCACATCGTACACGTCAGGCCGGATGTCTCCAAGTTGGGAGAATCTACGAGTCAGGCAAGCCACTTTTCGAGTCAGGGCAGACTCACCTGATCAACCAAGGCTTGGCAAAGCGAAGTGATGGCGCTTGAATCCGCCGCCGGACGACGGTTGCCAAGCCGTCGCAGTACCCGCCGCGTGTGGTCAACCTGTATCGAATATGTGGTTTGCTGCGCCCAAGTTCTTGGCTGGACGTGTCCTATACTTGTAATGTTTTTCCCGACCTCCGCATCCCGTCTCCGCGTTTGCCCCGAGTCTGTATGAACCCGCCCAGCCAAGCCTCCTCCACCAATTCGACGCCCATCATTCGAAGTTGGGTCGACCGCAGCCTCTTGCTGGCGACGTTGCTGACATGCGCGGTGGCCCTCTCGCCGGCGGCCGCCGATCCCGACCTGTGGGGCCATGTGCAGTATGGACGCGATGCGCTGCACGAAGGGCTCGCCGCCACAACAAGCTACTCCTTCACCGCGGACGGATATCGCTGGATCAATCACGAAAACCTCGCCGAATTATGCCTGGCCATCGCAATCGACACGGTCGGACCGGTGGGTCTGCTGGTCATCAAATGTCTGCTCGGCGTCAGCCTGATCGGCATGATCATGTCCATCGCGCGCCGCCAAGGCGCCGGCCTGCTCAGCATTTGTCTCGTGGCGATGCTGGTCGCGACCAATCTCGCGTACTTCTGGTGCACTCGACCCCAACTGCTTTCGTATACCTATTGCGCGTTATTAATGAGCCTCCTGGCGTATTGTTTTCAAGGCTGGGAAGGCCGCTGCCACTTGCCTTGGCTGGAAGGGCCGCAGGTCGATCCGACGCCACTCACCTACTCCCCTTCCCGCATGCGATACCTCTGGCTCGCGCCGTTGCTGTTCTTCTTGTGGGCCAATTCGCACGGTGGCTTCGTCGCTGGGTACTCCATTTTCGTAGCCTATCTGGGCGCGCGTGGCATCGAACTACTGGTCAATCGCGGCCGCGCGTCCTTCGGTATGCTCGCGCGACTGACCATGATGATCGTCGCCAGCGGGCTGGCGACCCTGATCAATCCTTACGGACCCGGACTGCATGGTTGGCTCATCCAATCGCTCGGCATGCCACGACCGGAGATTGTCGAATGGCATGCCCCCGACCTGACCTCGACGATCATGATGCCACTGTGGGTCATCATGTTCACGTGGTTCTCGGTGATGCTGCTGACCAGGCGTTCCCGGGATGTCACACATGCCGTGATCCTGCTCCTGATCCTCTGGCAAACGCTGTCCCACGCGCGGCACATGCCGTTCTTCGCGATTCCATTCGGCTTTTGGATGGCACCCCACATTGATTCCGTGCTGAGCCGGTTTCGAATCGGCGAACATGCCGAACCGTTGCGCCGAGCGAAACATCCGGCGATCCGCGTGGCGTTGGCCACGGTCTTCCTGGTCGCCTTTTGCCTCGTAAGCTACAAACTCAGCTCGCGGTTGAAACAGATGACGGTTGACCGCGCAGAATATCCCGTCGCGGCCTTTCAATTTATGGCGGATCAAGAAATGCGTGGCCGCCTGATCGTGACGTATAACTGGGCACAATATGCCATCGCCGCGTTTGGGCCCGAGCATGCGGGGGACGACGATTCGATGCTAGTCAGCTTCGATGGCCGCTTTCGCACGTGCTATCCGCAGAACGTGGTCGACATGAACTTCGACTTTGTCTTGGGTGATCTCGTCCCACGCCAACGGGGATCGGAACGGCAGAAGTTCGATGACGACGAGGTGCTTGAGCACTGCAATCCAGACATCGTCGTGCTTAGTCGGCTGCAACCCCACGGCGTCAACGTGATGTTTCGCCACCAGGAGACGTGGGTCCTGCTCTACCAGGACCGCCTCGCACAAGTGTGGGGACGGCGAATGACGTATGACGACCCGACACGTCCGCAATACATCGCGCCGGAGCTGCGCAGGATCTCAGACGACGTGCAAACCGGCGTGGTTTCCTGGCCCGCGCTTCCGCTGAGGTCGCGGACCATTGGCCAATTCGTTGCAGGTGCGGCGTCATGAACAACCGGAACCAAGAGTCCTCGCGATCTACCTGGCCCGAGCGTTTCTTCTTGCTCGCCCTGCTGGTGATCTCGCTGCTACCATTGTCCAAAAACCAGCCGGACCCGGATTTCTGGGGACACGTGCAGTACGGCTTTGATACGCTCCGCGAAGGACTACCAACCACGGCAACTTACACCTACAACGCCGTGGGACATCGCTGGGTCAATCACGAAACATTATCCGAGTTGGCCTTGGCGCTGGGAATTCAGTCGCTGGGTGGCATCGGCTTGCTATGCGTCAAGTGCCTGCTGGCCGCGGGCCTGATGGGGATTGTGATCGACCGCGCCCGCCGTGGCGGGGCAAGCCAGACAACCATCGCCATCGTGACGTTGTTCACATCGATCAACCTGATGCACTTCTGGTTGCTCCGTCCGCAACTAAGTTCATACGTTTTGTTTGCCGCGCTCGTCCTCTTGCTCTCGTGGGCCTTACCGCGCGGCCTGCTGCTAAGCCGCGACTCGGACCAGGCAGTCGGTCCCCGCGCGAGGCTCGCAACCTTATGGCTGACCGTCCCCTTATTCGCGGTGTGGGCGAATTCGCATGGCGGGTTTGTCGCCGGGTATGCCCTGCTGATCACGTTCTTGGCGTGTCGCGCAGTCGAGTTGTACGTCGTGCATGGTGCCCGCTCTCGTCGGACCGCCTTGCACTTCGTGGCAATCGCCCTGGTCGCAGGGTTAGCAACCGCAGTGAACCCGGTCGGCTTCGAGTTGCATGCGTGGTTGTGGCAATCGCTCGGCACGCCCAGGCCGGAAATCGTGGAATGGCGGGCGCCGGAGCTCACCCACATCGCTTGGACGCCCTGGTGGTTGCTGGTCGCCGTTTCGATGGCGGCCGTTGGGTTCTCGCGCAAGTCGCGCGACCCAGCCCACATGGTGCTCTTGGCATTGGTGTTGTGGCAGGCCGCCGAACATCGGCGCCATATCCCATTTTTCACGATCCTGTTTGCGTTCTGGCTGGTCCCACACGTGGAAGACTTGCTCGGTCGCCTGCGGCACGACACCGATCTGGCGCGGGCAAACTCGGATTTCACCTCGAACTGGGGGAAGCTGTTTCTCGCCGCGACGGTGGCGATCACCCTCTTCGCTGGAACGACCCTTTGTCAGCAACTGACCAACATGCCCGTCCTGCGTGCCCACTATCCGGTGTCGGCCTTTCAGTTCATCGCCGATCAAAATCTGCATGGAAAATTGGTGGTGCGCTTCAGGTGGGCCCAATATGCAATCAGTGCGTTTGGGTCAACGCGTGACACCGACGACGCCATCCAGGTCGCCTTCGATGGTCGCTTTCGAACCTGTTATCCGCAGTCCGTCGTAGACATGTACTTTGATTACGCCGTTGGCGATGACACCGACCAGCCTCGCTTTCGGAGCGCCGCGTCGGGCCCCATCAATGACGATCGCATTCTCCATGTTGGATTGCCCGACCTGGTATTGGTCGATCGCAGTCAGATCAACACCGTCGAAGTGCTTGCCCGACACGCCTGCGATTGGGCCTTGCTGTACCAGGACGAATTAACACAGTTGTACGGACGACGGTCGAAATACGATGACCCAAACAGTCCCGATTACCTGCCCGTTTCACAAAGATCCATCACCGAAGCGAGCCAGACCGGCTACGTGCAGTGGCCCGCATGGCCGCAACAAAGGTCGCTCGAGAAGCTCGCGGTGCGTTAACCAGGAATCCATATTGCCAATCAAGGTGAACCCATGAATGAAGCAACTCCA
>JAUIHJ010000126.1 GCA_030432015.1 bacterium | reverse complement strand
GCTGCTGGTCTTCGCGATCCAGGTTCGTCGAGCGATCTCTGTGGCGTCGCAATCGGCACTGGGGGCGGCAACGTCGGAAACACCAACCACAAAGGCGGACGCGTCGGCTCAAGCTACGCCGCGGCCTGCCGCAGACGTGTGGTTTATCTATCTGGGTGCGTTGGTCGGCGTCCTGATCGCCTATTTCCCCTGCGGGTTTCTGGTCGGCTTCATGCCGGACTTTGCCGTTCTCCTGGTCGGATTGCCGGCCGGCGTCGCGGCACTGACCGCCTGTCATGCCTGGGTGATGCATGGCCGGCTCAACGTTCCTACGTTGCTGTGTGCCATCGCCGCATTGCTGGTCAATTTGCTTGCGGCAGGCGGCATAACATTCGCCGGGGTCAGCGTCACGCTGTGGCTTCTCTTGGCACTGGTGTTGAATGCCGTGCAACATCAGCGCCCCGCGCCGCAGCGCCCGCAGGGGATCGTTTGGGGGCTGACCGCAACGGCCTGGCTGTTGTTGCTTTTCTGCCAGCAAACGGCATACGGGCCCATTCTCAATAGCGACGCGTTGGTCGCGGAGGCATCCACCTTACGCCAGCTCGGCAGAACCGGGCGTGCCGAGGAGACTCTGCTGCGTGCGGCGGCGGCGGATCCCTATACGGCCAAACCGTGGTTTCAATTGGCCACCTTGCGACACGAGGACTGGCTGCTCAGCGCCAGTCGAGTGGCGTCGCGGCCATCCGGGCAGGCGGCTTTCGAGGAAGCTGTGGCGGAAATGCTGAAACGCAACCCACGTTCGGCCAGTTGGCGATTGCAAGTGGGACATTGGCAACTGCTGGCATTTCGCGCGAGTAATCAACCGGAGGATTTGCAGGCCGCGGTCGATGCCTACGGCCAGGCAGTCGAACTGTACCCCAACAACAGCCTGGCTCGAGCTCACGCTGCGTGGGCCGATTTCCTGAAGGGCGAAGCAACGCGTGCCCTCGCCGCAGCCGAGCAGGCCGTCAGGCTGGATGAGATCACACCGCACCGGGAACAAAAGCTGGCTGCCCAGGCCATTTCCGACCCGGGGCCGAGGTGGTTTCCCGATCAGCACCCCGGTCCGGCCGAAAATGCCGAACAAACGATGACTTTCGTGCGTAACCAGCTCTATGCGCGTGCTACCAGGCCCGACCCCTAGGCGGGGAGGCGAAACGGCTGGTTACAGTCGCGTGTCGCTGGTGACCTGTTGCTGATACCATGTGCGGTTATTCTGGTCGTTTCCGACGCCGGACAATGGCAAGCCGCGTTGTCCCTGCGCGGGCAAGCGTGGCGGCGACCATTGGTATCACGACCGGAAACCGGTCGCGATTGACGCAGGAATCCGCTTCAGATAACAATCGCCTAACCCATTGAATCATCAGGGCCGCTGGTGCTGGCCACCTTTCTCTAGCGCCCCGTCGTGTGGCCCGCAATTTTTTCGGAGAGTCGTTACGATGCGTACGTCGTGGATTGCCGTTGCAGCCGCTGTCGCGGGATGCCTGACCGGCCTGGGCCTGACCTACCTTGAAGTGGCCAGCGTCGAAGATCGCTTCGAGGCCAGCTACGTCGAAAACGTGTCCGACACCCAGCCGGAGGACAACTCGCAAAAGGGGCGGGCCGTTGTCGTCGGCGACCAAGGTTTTGATTTCGGCACGCTGGAACAGGATCAGTCGGGGACGTGCACTTTCAAACTTCGCAACGAAAGCGTCATGCCCTTGAAAGTCGGGCTCGAAGGTGTGAGCTGCGGGCTTTGCATCCAAACCGAGTTGTCCGACGCCGAAGTGCCACCCGGCGACGAGTTTGAATTCGACGTGAACTACACCACGCACAAGGATGGTCCGGAGTTCTCCGAGTACGCCGAAGTCAGGACGAGCGATCCCAAGAACCCGGTGATTCGCTTCACCATCACCGGCTATGTCACCAAGATGATCCGATTCTCCAAACGCGAGATTGTGTTGGGCAACATCTCCGCTGGCGAGGACGCTTCGGCCAATTTCCGCATCTTTGGTTTCTCCGATCAGCCGATCGAGATCGTTCACCATGAGTTCTCGGACACGCAATCCGCAAAGTTCTTTCAGCTCGAACTGACACCGTTGGAGTTGGATGACTTCAAGCGGGAATCACCTCGCGCCAAGTCCGCCGTCCAAGCCAAACTCAGCTTCACGCGGGGCAAGCCTTTGGGCCCGCTCAACCAAACCTTGGTCATCACGGCGAAGTTCGGAGACGAGACGATCAACGGAGAGTTGACGATTCGAGGAACGATTGTCAGCGACATCATGTTGATCGGTGGCAGCGACTTCATCAGCGGCCAGAATCTGGTCAAAATGCGGTCGATCCAAAGCGAGGTGGGCCATTCGACTACCTTGCGGATTCGTGTGCGCGGTCCGTTCCGCGACGAAGTCAAGCTGAGCGTCGGCGAGATCGACCCCGCCGACATCTTGAAAGCGACCCTCGGAGAGCCGACCGTGGTCGGGAAAGGCTACCTTTATCCGCTGCGGATCGAGGTTCCGCCTGGTGCACCTTCGATCAACCGACTCGGCTCACAGCAGGGCAAAGTCGCTAGAGTCAACATTGAGACGACGCACCCTTCCGCCAAGCAGGTGCCGGTTTATGTAAGCTTCGCAGTCGACTAATTCTGATGGAGATGTAATGACAGGCAGGTCACAAGGAATCGACACGAAGTTTCTTCTTATGCTGCTGGCCGGGCTCGCGGTGAGCGTCGGCTGTGGGACCGAGCGGCGTTCTGGCGTGCCGACGATCGCCGAATCAGATGAAGCCCCCAGGGAAGTCGCGGCGGCGGATTCCGGCCCACAGGTCGGCCCTGCCACGGGTCCGCCGAGCGGCGTGCTGGCCCCTGCAGCGTCGTCCGATCCAACGCTGGTCGCCCCGGCGAGCCCTGCTTCTGCCGCAGGCCAACCCGCCGATCCGAACGGCAGCGAGCCGGTGAAGCCCGGAGAACCGCCCGCCCCGGCCCAATCTTCGTCCCCCGCCGATGACGACCAATCCGATCCGCCAAAAGCGGCCGATCCACTGGCCCGCAAACAATTCGACGGCTGGGGCACGCCCCGCGTCGTGCTCCTGATTTCGGGCCAGCAGCATGGCTATATCGAGCCCTGCGGGTGTACCCAGTTGGCGAATCAAAAAGGGGGCTTGGCCCGGCGCCACACCTTGGCGAAACAACTGGCGGCCAAAGGCTGGCCGCTGATCGGTCTCGACGCCGGAAATCAGGTGCGCCGCTTTGGCCGACAAGCGGAAATCAAGTTTCACATGACGCTGGACGGGCTCAAGACCATTGGCTACGAAGCGATTGTCCTGGGTGCCGATGACCTGCGCCTGTCGGTCGACGAATTGGTGGCAGCCACCGTCCCGCTGGAGGGCCAGGCGACACCGTTTCTTTGCGCCAACACGGCGGTCCTGGACTGGTCACTGATGCCCGATCACAAAGTGATCGAGCGAGGCGGAAAAAAGATTGGCGTCACGGCGATTGTCGGCGCTGCCTCGAAAGAGAATGTCGAACGGGACGAAGTGATGTTCAAGGACCCGGCCGAGGGGCTGCAAGCTGTTCTGCCCAAACTACGCTCGGCCGCTTGCGATGTGCTGGTCTTACTGGCTCATGCCTCGGTGCCGGAAGCCAAGAAGTTGGCCCGTGCCTACCCCGAGTTTGATATTGTTGTAGCGGCCGGCGCCCCGGGAGATGGCACCGATCCGCTCTATCAACCCGAAGTCATCGAAGGGACCGACGCGTTATTTGTCCAGACCGGCATGAAAGGTATGTTCGCGGGCGTGATTGGTGTCTTCGACGACGAAAAGACGCCACTTCGATACCAACGCGTGCCGCTCGACGCCACCTACGATGATTCACCCGAGATGTTGACCTTGCTGAAATCATACCAGGACCAGTTGGAAACGGTGGGCCTGACCGGACTGGGGCTGAAGCCGGTTCCGCACACCAGCGGCAACACTTTCCTGGGATCTCAGAAGTGCGGCGAATGCCACACCGAGGCCTTTGCGGTTTGGGAGAATACGCCGCACGCCACGGCCACCGACTCGCTCTCCGACCCAGTCGAGCGGGCCGGGATCCAGCGACATTTCGATCCGGAGTGCCTGAGTTGCCACGTAACCGGATGGCATCCCCAACGCTTCTTTCCCTACACCAGCGGTTATTTGGACCTCAAGAAGTCGGTCAACCTTCACGGCAATGGTTGTGAGAACTGTCACGGACCAGGCTCGGCGCATGTCGCGGCGGAAGAGGGTACCGTGGACGCAGACGAAGCAAAGCTGAAACTGCTGCGGGCGTCGATGCGACTACCGCTGGCCGCTGCCGAAAAGAAATGTGTCGAATGCCATGACATCGACAACAGTCCGGATTTTTATGGCAAGGGAGCCTACGAACGGTATCTCAAGGAGATCGAGCATAAAGGGCTCGATTGACAACCAGGTACCGTACGCGGACGTCCTGCCTCAACCTGGACCATGCCCGTAAATGTGCTGGATCGGGGTATTATGGCCCCAGGCAATCTCGTCCTGCGCGACCTCCAGCGCGGCGGAGATCGACGCTCGCTCCTGCGGCGACGGCGTCCAACGCCCCAGAAAAATCGCGCGAACCTTCGGCAGATCCAGACCGGAGCGGTCCGCCAACTCTAAGAGCGACAGGCCCTTTTGCTTACTCATTTCCTGAACGCTTGCGGCCATTTGGCAGGTTCCATGCGGATGGTTTGCTCGATAGGGAAGTGCCGCGTTTCTGACGGCATTTCGTTGATCAGGCGACTCCACTCCTGGAAAAGTATGAAGACGTCGCTGTATGGCATCGCCAGGGCGGTGCCCAACGTCACCAACGCATCGCGGCAACCTACATCACGCGATCCTCGGCCCAGGGATGCCGCTTGCCGGTCTTAAACTCTTTGTAAGGTGCATCGATGGGATTGTGAATTGTTTCGGGCTTATAAGCAGTGTGCACGGCATCCAGAATCGGCCTCACATCGTCGCTTGGGTAGCCGATCCCGCCAATCTCGAAATAGTCGCCGTTGACGTCAAAAACCTGAATTCGGTCGGTCCACACGCGCGTCTTGCGCAGGACCCGCAGTTCATTGCGCGTCCGCTTGAGGAATTCCAACGTCGCCTCCGGATCACGTGACTGATGGTCAAACGTTGCCAATGGTTTCGGCATATCACAAATTCAAATAACGAATTTAATCCCGCTGGCGGCGACAACCAATCGGCGTGCCTACTGCAGCGTCACCAAGCCCAAGGCGATGGCCTCTTTCATGACTTCGGGCGAGATTTCGATGACCGAATTGTCGTCCAGCGTCATGACCACGGGTGCCACGGACGTAAGCACTCCGTTAACCCAACCTTCGCCACCATCGTAGCGAATCTTGCTTCCCGCCTGATAGTCGCGGGGAAGTCCAGCGGATTGGCCGTTCCCTGCCGCAGGCTTCGCTTTGGCCTTCGCCTGCGTTGGGGCTGCGGCCGGACTCTCTTTCTTGGCAGCCGATTTCTTACCGAGCACACCCGCCAGTTCCTGCAACTGGTGCCAGTTCTCCAGCCGCTCCTGCCTGGCCCGCAGTAGTGTTTCGCTGGGGTTGCCTTCCTTGTCAAAGTGCTTGCCGAATCGCCCTTCGCTGCGGCAGAAATCGATGAAGTCGACCGCATCGCCGGTCTTCGGGTTGACCCACCAGTCTTCATTCACGGCCGGGTTACCCTGCAGGGAAAGGCGTTCCTTGATGGTATCGCCCTTCCGCGGATCATAGACCATCATCGGGAAGGCCCGGGTATCAACGGCCAGCCGAGCTTGATCGGTCGCCATGTTATCGGCCACGCCGTGTTCCGGCTGGCAGGTCGTATAACAACAGACAACCGCCGGACCATCGAATTCCATCGCTTCCAGCAAGCAGCGGTACATGTGGTTAACATGCGCACAGGTGGTTTGTGCGACATAGGTCCGCGGATGCATCATCGCAATCTGCGCAATCTCCTTGCGACGTTCTGTCTTGCCGCTGATCGTCTTTCCATGCAGGCTCATCTTGGCATTCTGGCCCATGAAGGTACTGGTCGAGGCCTGACCGCCGGTATTCGAGTAGACCTGAGTATCGAGGATCAGAACCTTGATATTCATGCCCGCGGCCAGCATCCGCGACAGCGACTGAAAACCGATGTCGAACATGGCGCCGTCACCGCCGATACACCAGATCGGCTTGTCCGCCCAGCCTTTTTGATCCCATCGCATCCGCAGCCCCATGGCGTAGGCCGGGGCATTCTCGAACAGTGAATTACTCCACGGCACCAGATAGGGATTGTAGGGGTAGGTCGAGGTGTACACAGTGTTGCAGCCGGTCGCGGCGATAATCCCCCAATCGCTGCCATGTTTCGCGCCCGTGGCCGAGCACATCATTCGCAAGGCCGTTCCTTCACCGCACCCGGCACAACTGCCGGCGCCGCCGACGTAGACATGGGTTTCCTCCTTGAGCATCATGTCGATCAGCAGGTTGTCGTTGATGTACTTGTCATCCGATGGCCCAAATTCTTTGAACATCCGATGGGTTTTCTGGATGTCCTCCATCAGGCCGTCGGTCTTATTGACCATTTTCAGCGCGTCGTCATCGCAGACCGTGACGCACTCGGCGCAGCCCTTGCACTTGCTGGGGTCGATAATGATCGAGAACTTACCACCTTCGCCCGTTTTCTTCTTGGGGCCGCCGTAGTATTTTCGCGGTTCGGACCAGGCCTTTTCGAATAGTGATCGATCACCCGGCTCGAGCTTGTCCATCCGTGTCTGCCACTCGTTTTCTCCCACGACCTTGCCAAGAATCGCCGTATCCGGACAGAGCGTGACGCAGTCCATGCAGCCGGTGCACGCTTCGGTGATGTATTCGGGAATTTCTGGAGCCACATAGCTGAAGTCGCGAAGCGTGGCGGTACCTGCCGGAACAATCGATCGAGCCACCGACAAGTCCGCTGGCAGCCCTTTCTCCGCCGTACCGTCTTCATAGGCTCGAATAATACGCTCGTTGAAGTCATCCACGTCCAAGACCGGCAAGCTGATCTTCTTGTAGCCGTGGTCCACCAGAGTGCCGTACGAGTTGCAGTTGTGCGGATCGCGCTCGTTGGCTTCATTCATCGACTTGGGATCGTTCACGGTCGCCATAGGTAGATATCCTTTTGAGCTGAAGCTCGATAGGGTCGTTTGCAAAGATGTTCGGCAGCGGTGTGTCTTAGCCTTGGATCATCTCCGACGGGACCTCTTTCAATTCACTAAAGCCACGTTTGACGCAGGTCAAGTTATCTTGGACAACACGTTCGCCACGTTTTCCGAAGTACTTCCGCAGAGCGCCCTCGACGCCCTCGAGCACCTGTTCATCGGACATCCCGCTGTCCTTGGCGTAGGGCGTCAGCTTGAGAAACGCACCCAGCGTCACGATGCCCTGCATGCGCATCTGCAGGTCGGCCACCGAAGCCACTTCGCGCGCAATCTTCACCGTGTCGCAGAAGTAGATGCGGATGTTTCGTTCCCGAATACTGTTCTGATGTCGCGGAGGAATGCGTTTCCACACATCCGCAGGATCATCGTAGGGTGCCTGCATAAAGATGGCACCACCGTCGACAACGCCATTGAGAGGGTTCGCCAGAATCGCATTGACGTCGTTGAGAATAATGAGATCGACAAACTCCAACTCGCTATGCGACTTGATATGCTCGTCGCCGATGGTCAGATAATACGTCGTTGGCAATCCCTTCTTTTCGGAACCGTACTTGGGATATGCTTGCACGTCCTTCCCGAAGACCTGTCCGGCGATCGTGGCGATGACCTTGTTGGTCGTGACGGAGCCGAACCCCCCCACCGAATGGCCACGCATCGAAAAGCCACCCGGCGGCCGCAGGTCGGGGTCATTGGTCCGCGTAAGCGCCAAGGCATGGTCGACACCGACACAAAAATAGTCCTGGCCGTCGTTGATCATATTGTCGAACGTGGCAATGATATCCGCCGGTCGCACATCACGGCTTCCCAGCCCGGCAGCGCCATGGTAAATCCGCGGTGCACGTTCGATCTTGCCGTGCCCCATTTGGCCGGACAGGGCGTCGCAGAACGCGGCCTTGATTTCACGCGTCAGATGGTTCCCGGTCGTCGACAATGGATCGTCCATTCGTTCGTAAACCGTAAACGCCTTGCAGTGCTGCAGAGCATTGACAAGCTGGTGCATTGGGAATGGCCGGAAACAGTAGATGGTGATGCACCCTGCCTTAATGCCCTGCTCGCGCAGATAATCGACCGTAACTTCGGTCGTTTCCATGTAACTTCCTATACCAACGAGGATGTACTCGGCGTCCTCGCACCGGTAGGGCGCGATAAAGTCGTACTTCCGCCCCGTCTTCTTTCCGAACAGGTCAAAGGCCTCTTCCAGCGCCGGGGCGACCCGGTCGTAATACCACCGCTGGGCAATCTTGCCCTTCATATACGAGTCCTGATTTTGCACGACGCCCGTCATCATCGGGTTCTCGGGATCCATCAGATTGGTGAGCTTTTCGCTGGGCGCACCGATGAATTCTTTCATGAACTCGAGCTCCGGCAGTCGCGCCGTCTCGACCGTATGGGTCGTCAGGAATCCATCTTGGACGTTAAAGAACGGCGTTTCCGAGGCCTCGGCGGCACGACGGGAAATCAAGCACAAGTCGGCCGCTTCCTGGGCGTTCCGGCCAAACAACATCCCCCAGCCGGCATCGGCAACGCTCATCAGGTCGTCGTGCCCGGCGTGCACATTCAGCGAATGGCTGGTGAGCGCCCTGGCTCCAATATTAAAGACCACCGGCAACCGCTTGCCCGAAATCGTGTACAGCACCTCTTTCATGAGTACGAGCCCCTGGCCGGACGTGAAATTCACGACGCGCCCGCCGGCCAACGCAAACCCCTCACAAAACGAGGCTGACGAATGTTCGCTTTCGGCCTCCATGAAACACAGTTGATCGCCCCACAAGTTGGGCCGACCGTTGTTGACCGCAGCGTTAAATCCGCTGCCCATCGTCGTCGAACTGGTGATCGGATATGCTCCACATCCCTGCGATATATTCGCTTCGACATGGACCACCGCCTCGGCGCCGTCACAGGTCGTGGGAATGCCTGGGTATTCGAACTTACTCTCCGGCGAGGATTTTTCCGGAATGTGAGTGAAGTCGTCCCGGTTCTTGTCTTTTGACTTTGGATCAACAACAGTACTCATCTAGAATCTCTCTCACTTTTCAAGAGGGATCGTCTCAAACCCTGTATGCCTGAACAGGCGATTGCTACGACGGGATTGCATGTCGATACAACGTGAAGCAGACTCATAGCGTAGCGATTTCAACTGCCGCAAGCAAATACAATATTCTCTGCCAGGTGTTTCAACAGCCTTCCCCGCCAGATCGGAAGTACCTAAGGCGCAATGTGTTGCGCCTCTCCAAGACGAGGCGACTCCAACTCGATAGGCGGTAGCGCCATCCGTTCCTCTCGCACATCGCGCGTCCTTCTCACCATCCTGCTCGCCGCGCCGCTGCTGTGGCTGCTTGGTCGGCCAGCGATCGCGGACCGATGGCTGGCGTTTCGTGATGCCGCAAACTATTACCAGCCACTTTTTGCTTGGGAAACACACGAATGGGGCGCGGGGCGAATTCCGCTATGGAACCCACACGACAACTGCGGTACGCCCGCTGTCGCGGACGCCACATCCAGTGTTTTCTATCCCGGCAAGCTGCTCTTTCTCTTGCCAATTCCACAGGAGCTACGTTTTCACCTCTATGTCACACTCCACGTCGTGCTGGCCGCCGGGGCCGCCTACGGGTTAGCACGGCGGTGGAGTTGCAGTCACGAAGCTGCCCTGCTGGCCGGCTTGACCTACGCCTTGGGGGGCAATGTCCTATTTCAGACCTGTAACGTGGTCTTCCTGGTCGGCGCAGCATGGTTGCCATTGGCGGTGCTCGGCATCGACCGTCTGCTTCGCCGGCGCGCGTGGACCGCCGCCGTCGGGCTCGGCGCCGTCCTCGCACTGATGACGCTGGGAGGAGATCCGCAGATGGCTTACCACGTGATGCTGGGCGCCCTGCTGTACGCGACGATCTTGACCTGGAGAAGCCGTCGCGGGAAATCGACGGAGCCAACGGATTCGCCGGTTCCGGGCAGGGACTGGCGTCGTTCGTACGTGGCGCTGCTGGCCGGCGCAGCGTCATGTGGAATCCTCCTGGCCGCTGTGCAGATTTTCCCATCGTGCGTTTGGACGCAAGTCAGCGACCGGGCGATGTTCACCCACCCGCGTAGCCTGAGCGAATTCGCGGGCCGCCTTTGCCAGTCGAACATCGTCGGGGCGGAGTTGGAAGATGGAGACACCCCTTTGTCCAATGCGTTCTGGAACGCGCCGGAACAAGGCACCCATCATGCCGACGCCTATCAATTCAGCGTCGGCCCCTGGCGTTTGGTCGAAACGATTTGGCCGAACCTGTACGGTTCGACGTGGCCCGTAAACCGACGCTGGATCTCCGCGTTGCCAGCGGAGGGTCGCGTCTGGACGCCGTCGATGTACCAGGGGCTGCTCCCGCTGCTGCTGGCGCTCAGTTGCCTTCGCCTGCGGTCAACATGCGTGCGGCAGCAGTGGCTGACCTGGTGCCTGCTCTTGGCGGTGCTGGCAAGTTTCGGCTGGTACGGGATCGGTTGGGTCATTCACGAGTTCCGTTTCGCATGGGATGACGCGGCGGCTGAGACCTATGTGCTGGGGCCGCAGGTCGGTGGACTCTACTGGCTGATGTCGTCGGTTTTGCCTGGATACGTCTATTTCCGCTACCCGGCAAAACTGATGGTCATCGCCGCATTGGCGATCAGTCTGCTGGCGGCCGTGGGCTGGGACAAGGCTTGGCGTGGGCCGACGCGGCTACCTCGACGACTGCTGGCACTGGGCGCTCTCAGCTTCGTCCTGGCGGCGTTGACATGGTTTTCAAAGGCATCATTTCTCACTTGGGCAGCGGCAGCGCCGATCGACCAGCTCTTCGGTCCTTTGGACGGCAACGGGGCGTACCAAGGCTTACTGCGGGCGTTCCTGCACACCGCCCTGCTGTGTTTAGCCCTGCGTTCGTTCCTGCGGCAAGCAACGACCGCGCCGACAACGAACCGTGCGACCCTGTTTCGTCGGCTCGCATTGGTCGCGACCGTCGGCGAGATCGTCCTGGCCAACAGCTCGTTGCTCGTGACGGTTCCAGGTGCCACGCTGCGGGCGAGCACGTCGCCCATCGGCGAGGCCATTCATGCGGATGCACGGTTGCGAGGAAGCGAGGTAACGCCGCGTGCCTATCGCGATGTCTCGCTCGCGGTCCCGCGGAGTTGGCGAACGACGTCGGCGCCGGATCGCCTAAATCAAGTTGTCGCCTGGGAACGCGACACCCTGCTCCCGAAGCATCACCTGGTCAACGACGTCGCTTTGATTGAATCGTTCAGCACGCTATCTGCGGGAGATTTTCGGATGTTTATGCGTGAGGCGCGCCAGTTCGGGCCCCACCCCGCGGGGCTATCGTCAGCCCCCAGCCGAAACGTGTTGAACCTGCTTTCTGCGCGATATTTCATCTTGCCGCGAACCGGGGCAAATCGCCAGTCGTCGGATGTTCCGACGGCCGTCGCGCGACACAATCCTGGCAGCTTCCCTCGCGCCTGGGTGGTCCACCGGGTCGAACAACTGCCACCGCTCCATTCGAAAGACCCGCGGGTGCTGCGGCGGCGGGCCCGCGCGGTGCTATCGGACCGAGGTCAGCCACGCAACTTCGCCGACATCGCGGTGGTGGAATCGGACATCGAAGTCCCGCTGCCCAACCGTCGAGCGGCATCCATGTCGACGGATGATCACGGCCGTGAAGGTGGCGAGCTATGTCGGATCATCACTCAGACGCCGCAGCGCACAACGATTCGGTGTCAGCTCGAGACCGCCGGTCTACTGGTCGTCAATGACCTGTATTATCCGGGCTGGCGAGCGTACCGCCGGCGCCCCGACCAGGCTCTCAAAACGGAACTCGACATCCACCGAGCCAACCGCGTCCTACGCGCGGTCTATCTGCCAGAGGGGGATCACGTGGTCGAATTTGTCTATCGCCCCTGGGAATTCTTTACCGGGGCCGCCGTCAGCCTTGCCGCGTGGCTCGCGGTCCTGGGATGGTGGGCAGGCGGCCGCCTGCGAGCCCGCCTGCGAGCCCGCCTGCGAGCCCGTCGACGTCGCCCGATTGCGTCGCCTGGTCAGACCACGTCCCCGGACGGCAACGTCTGATTGGCGGCGCGTTCAGCGCGTGCATCGCGAGTTGGCCGCAGGGTGAGGACGGATATTCGCCGTAACAGCGGTCGTGTATCATTTCACGGATCGGTCTAACGTTGCCGTTTCCCCGACGTGTGATTCTTCGGCGTTCCCCCTCATCGCTTCAGCAGTGTTTGACACGCAACGACGGATGTAATGGCAAAACAACGCACCACGACCAAGAATTCGACCAGCGCCAAACGTGAAATCTCGGCGGCGCTGATCGAGACCGTTTGCCAACGCCTCGCGCACAACCAGCGCGTCCGTCGTACCTTGCCGGATAAGGGACGTTTACACGTCGACCGTCAACTGCCGTTTCTATGTGTGTACCGGCAACCTCCGGACCGTCATGACGCCGGCACGGAGCGACTGGTTCAAGGTGAAGCTTCCTACCTGATCGCACCGGGGGCGGTGCGGCATCGCAAGAACGTCTCAGAGCTGGTCCGCCAGGTCGTGCGAACCCTGAGCGACCAGTTTGGCGCCTTCCTGATTGTCGAGATCTGGGCAGCGCCGGACGGTGGCAAAGCCAACGACCCTGCCGTGCATACGGTCTTGCCGACCTTCACGATCCACGCTCCGCCGTCGGCCCGGATCACGCGCACCGTCGAATCACTTGGCAAACGCTTGCGGCGTCTCAAGGTTCTCAAGCACGGTGTGAACGTGGAAGTGGTCCGCGATGGCAAGGGGTACCCACCGCAACTGCGCCCGCTCATCAAGTCCGCCGAAGCACGCGAGCTGAACTGCACGGTGATTGGGCTGTCCGTCCCGCCCGTTTATCGCAAGCCCGATTCAGCCGACGAGTTTCCGCTGCTCTCGCGCGAGCTTCGACGGAGCCTGGGCTTAGCGCTGCGGCAGGCCTATTTCGAGTTTTCGCGTTCCCGGACAACCCACACGCCGCCCCACTATCATTCGCTCGGCCGGAAAGCGGTCGTCAAGGCGGTCTGGGAGATCGATCGACAATTGGCTGCCGTTAGCAATCAATTCGACTACCTCCTGCAACTGACTCCCGTGAACCCGATCGGTGCCTGGAAGCAGTTCAGCCGCGAACGATTCGACCGCGTGCCAGAGTTCCATTATCGTCCGCTTCCTGTCGATCCGGCGCTGCTCAAGCGCGAGCTGTACAAGATCGCGATTGAGCGCGTTGAGGACCCGGCGCTGCACCGGCTGCTGCAGGAAAAGCAGGAAGAGTTGGAAATTAAACTGACGATGCTCCGCGATCGGGACACGCCAAGGTTCCTGCATGAAAGCATGCAGCTCTTCGGCGGTGTCAAAGATGACCTGTTGAATCTGGCGGTCGACCTGCTGAAGAAGCTGTCAGGCAAGAGCCGCCGCGAGAAGGGGCCCAACATTGATGCCAAAACGTTCGCCGAACGGGCCGAGGTGGAATTCGACTTCTACCGGCAGTCGTGCGCCGGATTCAACGGACGTGCCGTGGTGGCAGCCGACGTTAATGGCCTGATCGTCTCTCGCGGCCGGCTCCTGATCAACACCGATCTAAGCCTGCCGCCGTCGCGGGTCCAGGCGCTCCTGGCACATGAA
>JAUIHJ010000125.1 GCA_030432015.1 bacterium | reverse complement strand
GATGGGGCTCAAGCGGCCGCCCGCTCGAGCCCCATCCCCGTATCAATGTTCTTGCTCGGCAACGGGCGGAGATTGTCTGGCGGGTCGCCAACCCGATTGAACTGAGTAAAAACCAGGTTCCAGATCTCAACTTCGTCTCCGAAATCGTCCTTGTAGAAGATTTCGCTGCACGGACCGCAAACGCCATCGGGGCCATCGGTCGGGGCACCGGCTGGCCAGAAGTTGTCGTGTTCGCCCAATCGTTCGATGCGGTCAGAAGGCAGACCAACGTCGTCGGCCCAAATCCCGGCCGCTTCATCGTCGTCCAGGTAGACCGTGACCGTCAATCGCGCCGGGTCGATCCCCAGCCATTTCTTGTGCGTCAGAAATTCCCATGCCCAGTTGATGGCATCACGTTTAAAGTAGTCCCCAAAACTGAAGTTCCCCAGCATTTCGAAGAACGTATGGTGGTAGGCGGTGCGGCCAACATTATCAATGTCTCCCGTCCGCAAGCACTTCTGGCAGGTTGTCGCACGGGTATAGTCCAGCTTCACCTTGCCCAGAAAATGGTCCTTGAACTGGTTCATCCCCGCTGGTGTGAACAGGACAGAGGGATCCCAGGTCGGCACCAAGACGTCACTGGGACAGCGGGTGTGGCCTTTGGACTCGTAGAATTCGAGGTACTTTTCGCGAAGTTCGTCGGTTTTCATAGCCATGTAACGGGGGGTGAGAAAGGCGAGCAAGAGCGGGCCGAGCCCGGCAGTGATCGGTTGCGGAAATGCCAACCGCGGATCTGCCGACCGCAGCTATGATAGCTTTCGACCGCTATTTGGGCGAGACGGTTCGCATCTGAGTTGCTCCCTGCCTGGTCCGCAGCTCCAGGATCGCGTCGGCGTCGATCATCGCCGCCCGCCGATAGAAGGCTTGCGGATCGGTGACTTCCTCACCACCAATCCGTGTCACATAACTTCCCGAGCGGACACCCGCGTTCCACGCCGCTGAATCCTCCGCCACGTCGACAACGTAGACCGCGCGGGCCGGGTCAAAGAGAGGACCGAGAAAGGCAAAATCTGGCGACGCCGTCGAATAATCAACCTGCATACCTCGCCAGGTTGGCTCCGGTGCGGTCCCATATTGGCGGCGCGAAGCGGGAAAGTACCGTTTTGTGAGCACAGCGGGCAGCGCGCGCGGTTCGACTCTCTCGCCGCGGGTGAATTCTCGTGCCACCGAAAGGACGGCCTTCGCTGCCGGCGCACGCGATGCAATCAGGCGGATCATGTCATCGGTTGCCGATAGTCGCTCCCCGTCGATCTCCGTAATCAAGTCACCTGCCCGGAGACCGGCGCGGTCGGCAGGCGTGCCAGGCAGAACCTGCCGAACCAACGCCCCGTGCTGCCCATCCCGCCGTACTTCCTCGGCGAGCAATTCCGCCTCGACGCCCAAAAACCCATATTCGGGCTTGCGCCCCTGCTTGAGCAGCGCAACCACACGTTTGAAGTTTTCGTCAATCGGAATGGCGAACCCGGCGGCCTTGTCGTATCCAGCTCCGGCGGCATAGGAGGTCGTCAACCCGATCATTTCGCCTTTCAAGTTGATCAGGGCACCGCCGCTGTACCCAATGTTCAGGCGGGCATCGGTCTGGAGCAAGGTCCCATAGTGGTGCAACGTCGCTTGGTGGTCCGCGTCGCGCGAGGGCTGCGGTACCTTGGGAGCGCGACGCCCGAGATTCGAGATGATTCCCCAGCTTGCACTCACTTCGCCATCGCGGGCAATCGCGTACGGGTTGCCTAAGGCAATGACGATGCTCCCCTTCCGCACGGGCTGCTCGCCGGCAAATACGATTGGCACCAGGTCCGTGGCGTCGATTTTCAAGACGGCCAGATCATACCAGGGATCGGCTGCGACCACCGTAGCTTTGAAGGGTCGATGCTTCATCCAAACATAGTAGTCCGCAGCGTCAATGTCTCCGAGCACATGTGCGGTGGTGAGAATCAGCCCCTCACGATCCACGGCGACACCAGCACCGAACTCATTCGGCACAAAGTCGGGGTGTGCCGGCGAATCCCCATCGGCGAATAACTGCGGAATCGCCAAAGGCCCCAGGGCTGCAGGGTCCTCGGCGGGAGTCTCCGAACGACGGACCCGAGCGACCGCGACAACCGATCCTTCGGCGTGGCGAATCGAATCGACCAACGCCTGCTCTATTGCCATCGCCGCAGCTAAACCACTCGGCGGCCCCGCAGCAGGTGGCTCCGCAGCAGGTGGCTCGGCAGCACAGGCCGCCCGGCAACCAAATAATCCGGTTGTTCCTACGGCGCTTAAAAACCCCTCCATGACAAACAGCGGCGTCCCGTCCGGCAATCCGCTGATGAGCAGCAGCACCAAACCAACGAACCGCAGTCGACGGATCTGGTCCTGGCGCGACGGACCGACAGCCCGAAACTCGCGAGGGGAACAGACGACCCGCTGCGGTAGCATCCGCCGTCTGACCTCGTCATCCGAACGCCGCTGGCGGCCCATTTCAGGCACCGCCAGAACCGTCGCCGTCGTTTTCCGGCATGGCATCTGTGGGTGCTTCAAGCCCATAGCCTCCCGCTACCAATACTTTGGCCTTGAGTTCTTCAGTGATTTCCGGATTCTCGGTCAGGAACGTGCGAGCTTTCTCTTTGCCCTGGCCAAGATAGGCATCCTTGTACTTGAACCAAGCCCCGGAGCGGTTGACGATCTTGTGCTCCACCGCCAGATCCAGGATATCGCCTTCATAGCTGATGCCATTGGAATGCATCATATCGAATTCGGCAATTCGGAAGGGGGGAGCGACCTTGTTCTTGACCACTTTGGCACGGACCCGCTGGCCAACCACATCTTCACCATCCTTCAACTGCCCAATCCGGCGGACATCAATTCGGCAGGACGTATAAAACTTCAAGGCACGGCCGCCCGGCGTCGTCTCCGGGCTGCCGAACATGACACCGATTTTTTCACGAATCTGGTTGATAAACACGACCGACGTTTTCGTCTTGGCGATCGCGCCGGTCAACTTCCGCATCGATTGGCTCATCAAACGGGCCTGCAAGCCAACGTGCGAATCGCCGATCTCGCCGGCCAACTCCGCACGCGGTACCAACGCCGCCACCGAGTCGACCACGATCACATCGACGGCATTGGACTTGATCAGCATCTCCGTGATCTGCATCGCCTCCTCGCCGTTATTCGGCTGGCTGACCAGCAAAGTATCCAACTCGATCCCAATTTTCTTACCCCAGGTGGGGTCGAACGCATGTTCCGCGTCGATGAAGGCGGCAATGCCACCTTCCTTTTGCGCCTGGGAAATCACGTGCAACGCCAACGTCGTCTTACCGCTCGATTCCGGTCCGAAAATCTCGATGAGTCGGCCCCGTGGAATCCCCTGCCCTCCCAGTGCCATATCCAGCGACAGGCAACCAGTACGAATTCCCTGGACGGCGCCGCGGGCATCCGCCCCCAAGGGCATAATGGACCCCTCGCCAAATTGCTTTTCGATCTGTGAGAGGGCCGTCTTCAGGCTTTGATTCTGGTCAATCAGGGCCGTCACAGGAGCGTTGGCCTTCGCTAGTGACGATTTTGCTCCACGACCACTCTTTGCTTTTTTCGCCATGCCGTTTTCCGATGCCTTAGGGGCCGTTTTTTGTGCCGTTGCCATAGTAACTCCTTTGACGCCTGCCCTTTGGGTGCCCAGCATAGGGTACCGAACTGTATTCGGGGACTAGTGAACGCATGAATACTATATCGAATTAAACTCCGGGTTTCAACAGAAAAAAACGGACGCAATCCGGATTCCGTTCGATTCGCCAAGCGGCCAGGCGAATTCGCGGGCGTCTGTGCCCCTGATTGCCACCCTGCCGCCGCCCCGCCCCACTGCGATTCGAGCCCCGACACGACCAGCAGGCGAATCGCCATCGACCAGACATCAACCACCCAGCGGTGCGCGGCCCAGCGCTTCGTAGATGGGCCCATCCTTTTCCAGGCGACTGCTGAACAGGATGATCTCGTCCACCGTCGCGTGGCCGGCGTGGAACTCCGCGTGCTGCTGCAGAAGTTGGACAAGGTGAGCTTGAGATGTCTCTCCCTTGCGAATGCGGCCCAGCGTCAAATGCGGTTGAAAGCGACGGGCCTCTAAGCCAAAACCGACTTCGTATAACTCCTGGTCAAGGGCCGCGTGCAACGCCGTCACCGTACCCGCCCCGGCCTCGGCTCCGACCCACACAATGCGCGGCGAGGTGAGTCGAGGAAACGCGCCCACGCCAGCTGACTCCAAGACGAAGGGCTCGATCGTCTTGGCTGCCCGCGCCATGGCGCGGCACACATCCGCCAACTGCCGGTCCTGGGTGTCGCCGATGAACTTAAGCGTATGATGCAAGTTCTGCGGCTGCGTCCAGCGCGCCGCGGTTTCCGGGGTGTCCAACCGGCGAATCAGGTTCGCGCACCGCCGCCGAACTTCGTCAGAAGCCGCGATGGCGATAAACGTACGGAGCAGCGACATACCAAGGCATCCCTTCCGACAACCACGTGAAGCCTACTAAAAAAGCAGCATCTTCTGGTACCGCTCCATTCGCAGCTCGATGTCGTCGCGATCGATTTGCTGCATGCGGCCTAAACTAAAATCCTCCACGTTGTAGCTCGCTACAAGAATCCCATAGGCCATCGCGCGTTTTAGCGTGCTGGGCTCGAAATTATCCTGCTCGGCCAGGTAGCCCATCATGCCGCCGGCGAAACTGTCGCCAGCTCCCGTCGGGTCAATCACCTCGGAAGTCGGGTACGCCGGCAGGACATAGGTCTCATGCTTGGAAAAGAACATGGCGCCGTGCTCACCCTTTTTGACCACGACAAACCTCGGCCCCATTTCTCTCACCTTGTGGCCGGCGACCACCAGATTCTCTTCGCCGGTCAACAGCTTGGCTTCAGAATCATTCAAGACCAACCCGTCCACTCGTTTCAGCAACGCTCGCAATTCGTCATGCTGCTCGCGAATCCAGAGGTCCATCGTGTCCGCAACGGTTAACTGCGCATCGGTAACCTGATCCAGCACCTTGGCCTGAACAACTGGAGAGCCGTTGGCCAAGAACACGAACTTGCTCCGCCGGAATTCTTCAGGCAGGACCGGATCGAAATCGCCGAAAACGTTGAGGTGCACTTCCAGCGTATCACGGTCATTCATATTCGGCTGGTATTTTCCTCGCCACCGAAACGTCTTCGCGCCGGCACGAACCTCCAGCCCCGAAGTGTCAATCTTGCGGTCTTGCAGCAGCGCCGTGTGCTCGGGCGGCCAGTCCTCGCCAACCACGCTCACGAGTTTAACGGAGGTGAAATAGCTGGCAGCGTACGAGAAAAAGACGGCCGATCCCCCCAGAATGTCGTCGCGTTTAGCGGTGGGAGTTTCAACTGAATCGAGCGCGACAGAACCGACAACGAGAAGCGGCATGGAGTCCATCCCTTTGTGAATGACAGGCAAGCAAGAACAAGCGGCGAGGAACAAGTACGTTGTGAAATCTTCGGATCGAGGTCGCGACGATCGGCCGCCCCACGCAACCGAGTGCGGCTACCCGGATTCTTCCCGGCGAAGTCGCCTCACATGAAACGAGCGCGTGGCGACAATGCCCCTGGCGTTTCACAATGCGAACCGGCATTATCCGTGATTCGTGCCAACGTGCAACCTTGTGCTGCAACGGACGACGCGGTGAGCCAACGCCACGGAAACCGGAACCGGAGCGCATACGCTGCGCCCCCCTGAGCAGCCAGACCACAAATCTCTGGGGTTTGCGCCCCCGGGCGATCAACCAGACATGCCTGCCGCGTGCGCAAGTCGCGCAACTTCCAAAATTCCCAACCGACGCGGCGGACCACGTACCGTGCCGTTTGAAAAAACAGCACAGCCAAGCCGGTCCCTCTTCCCGAACGCGCCAAAGCCGCGGCGGGTTCTGCTACAATCTGCGAATTGCTGCCGAATTCCCACCCGGCTGTCGCGTTTCCCCGGCGCGAAGACTTGGCCCCCTGCCCTCAAGGTGATTGATGCTGATGGGACGCGTGAACGACGCTCGCTGGAGCCCCAATCTCACCTGGCCGCTGGCCCTGGCTCTGGCATGGCCGCTGGCGTTCGGCGGGATGACGCGGCCAGACAGCGCCCTGGCCGCTCCCCAGCCGCGGTATGCCGTGCGATTTGCCAACGGCGAGCGCATGGCCGGAGATGATCTGACCGACTGGTATCGCCCCGAAGGTGTGCCGAAGCTGAACGGCCGCACGTTGCTCGATGCCGGCAATCCGCTCCGTTGGATGATCAACCGCAGTTTGCCCTTGGTTGAACAGCCGCGGGCTTTCGTGGAGACGCATGGCGGGGACCAAATCCCCGGCCGCGTCACCAGCCACTTGGCCGGAGACGAGTCGTTTCACGAGCAACTCCCGCCGCACTTCGTGGTGGCGCACGCGGGCCGAGGGCAAGCGACCGAGACAACGGTCGAAGCGCCGTATCGGGTCGCGTCCAAGTGGGTACGTCGGATCGTCTGGGAGCGCCGACGCGACGTCGGCTATCATCCCAGCGCCGTCTTTTTACGTGATGGCGGACGACTCGATTATCGTGTTGCGAGGTTTTCGCGGGGCTACGTGACCTTGCTGCTGGCAGACGGCACGCGCAAGATCCCTTTTCCTGAGATTGCCGAATTGCACTTGCCACAGCGTGATGCCTGGGAACTCTACCTGGACGAACTCGCCCTCCTGGCCGCCATCGATCCGCTGCTCCCTCCGTCCCCGCCGCCGCCCGTGCGTTTGATGCAGGTCGAAACCGTGGGAGGCCTGGTTGCCACGACCTCGCTCGCCCGGCTGCGGCCGCGGACGACTGCGGATCCCAAATTGGTCGATCGTTGGTTGCACGGGATCCAACCAGCGTGGAGCCTCGATACCATCTGGGTGCCTCATGGCGACATCCGCGTCCGCCGCTTGCACGCGATCAACGAAGTTCCGCTTTCGCGGCTGTTCCCGTCAGCCGCCAGTCAAATTTCCGCGGTCGGCAGCTCGCCCTGGCCCTTTCGTGTCAACCTCAACACACGGGGCGGCCCACTGCGCGATCGTGACGGTGACTTTGGCTGGGGCTTTGGCGTCCACGCGACCAGCGAACTTCGCTTCCCACTCCATCCGCTTGTCTCCGCATTTCGAACCGGCATTGGCCTGGATCAAGTGGCCGGCCAACGTGGCTGCATTCGAGCGAGGGTGATGCATGCCCCGACGAACCAGCCGAACCATCAAACCGGATACTTGACCGGCGCGAATCCGGTCACGGAAATCGATTGGCTTCCGATCCAGGTCGCCGACGACAAGCGACCGCACGAGTTGATCCTGCAGGTCGACATGGCCCATGACGGGCGGCCGGCGGGCGCCGATCCGCTCGACATTCGCGACATCGCAAACTGGGTCGACCCGTTACTGCAATTGGATGCAGGCCGTTTGACGCAGGCGCTGGCGGCCCGGCTGCCGGATCAGGTGCACGCCTGGGACGGTTGGCGTGTGGTCGGCGCGACCCCCGCGACACTCCGCCGCGGTCCGCGTTTCCTGGAGTGGGCCGACACGTTCGGGCGTTTTGAGCAAACGATGGTCGCAGTCGAGCAGCCGCTGGCCCTCTCCCGGCGCCGGGTCTTGACGGCAGATGACCGGTGGCTGGTCGTCAACGCCACCCGCAGTCAAAACGGCGAGCATCCGCCGCGCCTGCAAATCCGCATCGGTGGCGAGATCGTGGCCGAGGAGGAATTTCCCCTCTGGGACAAGAGCCACCTCACGATCCAACCAATCGTCGTCTCGCTCGCCAATTATCAATCGCCCGCAGATTCGGTGGAGATCGAGTTGCTTCAGCTGCCGGGCTCGGAGCAAATTCCAATTGAATGGCACTCGATTCACATCAGCTCGCAACATCCGGCGTTATACGAGTTGTACGAGGACGACACGAAGCTGGTCGTTGGCGCAGCCGCACATCGCACGGCGGAGGCGAACGATGCCGACCAGGCCGTGTTCACGGATGCCGAGCCGCCTCATTCTGGAATTCAGTCGCTGCGGGTCGACGGCGAGGATTCCGTAACGATTCGGTTGCCCGCTGCCGTTCGAATTCGTGAACGTCCCCAACCGGGCGAGTATCGCTTTATTCGCTTTGCCTTCCGCAAAGAGGGCGGAACGCTCGCCGCCGAACTTCAGGCCAGCGAACCGGGTTCGGTACGCCGCTATGAAGCCGGGCCCGAGCCGCCCGAGCAATCCGAAACAATCCGAGTCTGGGCCAAGGAATTGCCGGCGCAATGGATTCCGATTACGCGAGATCTGTTTGGCGACTTCCGGGAATTCGATTTACGGGAACTCACGCTGGAAACCAAGGACGGAAAAGCCGCACGGTTCGATCACATTTATCTGGCGCGGACGCAAAACGAGTTTCTTCTGGCGGCTCCCGCGCCACAACCCGACGAAGCCCTGCGGCTGGCCAGAAGAGAGTTGGCAAAACCGATTCGCGCGCGGGGCCTGCCAGCGGTGGTGGCGTTGGAGTTTGGCGACGGGCGTCGAGCGACTGGGACCATCATTAGCGCGGCAGGCGAGATCATCACCGCCGGCCACCATGTTGTGAAACCACAGCAAGACGTGTCGGTTCGCTTGGCCGACCAGCGGGTCGTTCGAGCCAAGACACTGGGAGTCTGTCGTGATCTGGACCTGGGCTTGATCGCCATCAGCGACGCACCGCCATTTCCGTTCGTGGACGTGCACGCCACCGACCAGTTCCCCAGCGAACCCATTTACCTGGGTGTCGCTCATCGCGAACCTGCCACGCCCGACATGCCGCCGGAAGCCCACTTGCTGGGCATCCGACGTGTCTTTCAGGGAGAGGTGTGGACGGACTTTGACGTTAATCCGGCGACGACGGGTGGCCCGCTGTTCGGTGCTGATAGCCGTCTGATGGGGGTCCACGCGCGATTCAATCCATTTGGCGGCGTCTGCTATACGCATTTCCAGGATTGGCCGGGGATCCTGGCACGGCTTAAGAAAAGCGAAGTGTGGGGAACCTGGCGAGCCGGCACGGGCCCCATGCTGGGAGTGGAGATCACCAATTCGCCCGAGGGATGCTCGTTGACCAAATTCGTCGAAGGCTCGCCTGCGGCGAGTGCCGGACTGCATCTTGGGGACGTCATTACCAAGGTCGATGGGGAGGCGGTCACACGGTTGGCCCAGGTCTACACCCGTCTGGCGGCGAAGGACCCGGGACAGACCGTCTCGATCGGCTATCGACGCGGCGCAAGCCAAGGGCAATTGAATGTCACGCTCATGCCGCGGATTCCGTAAGCCCTGCGAGGCGGCGCCCTAATATGCGACTCGATCGATTGTGCAGCGCGCGCCGCCTGTGCCGTTTGAACGCACTGGAGTTTGAGAATGCGCCTCGCGGGGAGGGTGTTTTGGTGCCGCCTGGCCGGGCAGGCCCTTTCTCCAGGGCGCGCGGTCGGCTAGAAAGAAGCGTGCAAATTTTTGGCGTTTGGCAGCGTGGTTCGCTCGAAGCCATGTCAGCTCAGTTTTTCACCAGGTATCTCTTGGATCTCAAATGACGACGTCCCATTCCCAGTGGTACCAGACGCTCGACACCGACACGAAGGCCGCCATTTCGAAGTTACGCCAACACCGGCCAATCTGGAATCTCGTTCTGCCGTTGTTCGTTCTGTTCTGGATCGGCCTTGGATTCCTGGCAATGCGGGCACCGCACTGGAGTCTTCAAATCGTGGCCTATGTGTTGATGGGGATGGTCATCCACGGGATCGGCAACTTCATGCACGAAGGGATTCACGGCAACCTGTTTCGTAGCAAGCGTTGGAACCGCTGGGTGGGATTCTTCGCCGGCTTGCCGACCTTTCTGGCCGTGTCCGCGTTTGGCACCGATCACCTGTTGCATCACAAGTACACGCGTAGCGAGCAGGATCCGGACGAACTCTTGCATATGTCCGAAAATCGGGCGATGCAAATCCTTTGCTTTTATGCCTGGTTCTTTCTGGGCACGATTATCTTTGGAATTCGCATTCCCTTCGTCATGTTCAAACGCGCGACGAAAGCCGAAAAAATGGCCGTTCTAACGGAGCGATTGCTGATGTTCGCGCTGCTGGGCGGGCTCTTTGCGGCCGCCTATCATTTCGAGTTTTTCGACGTCTTGGTGCATTGCTGGTTCATTCCTCTGACCGTGGCAATTCTGCTCGTCAATATCCGCGGGTGGGCCGAACATCAATTGACGTCGACGGATCATCCATTGCGGCAAACCCGTACGGTCACCAGTAGCCGATTTTATTCGTTTCTCAACATCAACCTGAACTACCACCTCGAACACCACCTTTTTCCCAGCGTGCCCTGGTACAACCTTCGCGCCGTGCATCGATTGTTGTTGCCGGAATACGAGAAAGCCGGCGCGTCAATCTACCGCTCGTACTTCTGGTTCATCTGGGATGCGTTTCGAATCGGCATTCACGGGCGGACACCCGATCTGAGTTGACCAGCCCGTGCCGTATCGAAAATCACGGTAGGCGCAAAGCACCAGGCATTGGTTTCTCGTAACCCGACGCGCCGGTCTTGAAGTCGCGATGCTTTGAAATGGAAACGCGAAGCGTCCAAGTTAAGCGTGAACTCTTGCGAATGCCGCGGGCATGTCAGTTTCGAAACGGCCCAACGCGATTCGGCAGCGCACACCCTGTCAGCGGGACTGGCACCTTTTGCGCCGACAGGCGGTTTTTCCGCAGTTGAATCGAATGGGCAGCGAAGCACGAGCCGGTGCCGGATGGTCGCCGAATTGCACTCGGTCATTTAGCCTGGTGTGTAAGCCCCGGGGGATATGTCGTCTGGTTGTCCAAGAGCCCCGAAGCGGCAGCGGGCGTTTGACGACGCGAAGACACCTGCCGCCGCTACGCGGCACAGGGGCGCGACACCAGGCCTCACGCGTCGGCTGACCCCAGTAGCGCAACCCCCAACTTCACCCGTCGCGTTGCAGACGTTTCAGCTTGAAAAGCACAAACGCCCAGATCTCGCGGCGCCACCGCGGATTGCTGAATTGGGTTGCCGGGGACGTCCGTGCTGCGCTGTCAGGTGGTAGTCTCGCGGGCTGGCGGGCTGGCCGCGTCGTCGGTCTCGCGTTCCGGCGGCCCTTCCAAAACTCGGTCGAGGTTCTCTGTCAGGATGACAATGGTGTCCCAGTCGGATTCAATAATGTCCTGGGAATGGGCCAGGTTGTTGCGTAGCCGTTCCAGTCGTTTGAACGTATCTTCGATTTGCCGCCTCGATTGAAAGTCGGTCCTGGCCCGCAACGTGGGATTTCGGGCCAGGATCTGCCCTTTGTCGGAGAACTGAATACATCCCAGCAGATCCAGATGCTGATTGCGTCGGAGCCGTTCGGCAAGCAACTGTTCCGCTTTCTGCAGCCTGGCTTCCGAGAGAAATTGCCGCCAGCTTTCGTTTGGGCAAAAGCGTTCGATCATGCTGGTAAAACGCATCTCAATCAGGGTGACCATGCCGAACAACCACATCCGAACGGGCGGCTTTTCCAGATCCGTGCGACTGACAATTCCACCAACGCGGCCCAGGATTGAAACGAACAACCTCCGCTGGTTCTTGAGTCTCGGCACGAGGTCGGCGATCGATGTCGAATCCAAGATGACTTGCGAATCGTGAAACGGCTGGACATAGGCCGCGCACGTACCCTCGCCAAGGCTGTCATGTTCCAGATAACCGGCAACCCGACCGTCGCGTCGGATTCCCACGACTTCGAATTTCTTGGATGCCATCCACGCACCAACGGTGTTGGCGGGCGTCCAATCGTCGAACGAAACGATCGGCTCGGCGATATCATGGACGATAAATCCGGTACGAAAAACCCGGCCGAGGCTGTGTTCGGTTGAGGCATTGAGCGACATAAGACAAGACGGATCGAGGGAGGTTATCAGAGGTAACAAACGGTCATCGCTTGGTGCGGCGCTTCATTGTACATGCATTTCTTGGCATACTGCGGGTCGACCAATGGCAACAGCAGGCGCATCACCGGGCAAGGCCTGGCGTGGGACGCCGTGCTTGGACATTGAGAATCTCAGGGAATTGCACATCCTTTCGCCAACCGACCGCACCATCAATTGTTAATCCCGTATCGCCGGTGAGATCCCTTCCCATGACCGCGTCCTTTAGTCAATTTGCTGCCTCCGTTCGAGCCGAAACGGCCTTCACGGTCTTGGCCGTGGCCAAGCAGTTAATCGCAGCCGGCAAAGATGTCATCGAACTCGAAATCGGCGACAGCCCCTTTGATACACCCTCGCTGGTTGTGGAAGCCGGCATCGAAGCGTTGCGAACCGGGAAGACCCATTATGGGCCATCGCTCGGAATCCCGGAATTTCGTGAAGCCGCCGCCGCCTACCTCCAGGACGAATATGGCTTGCCTGTTGCGGCCGAAAACATTGTCGCAGGGCCCGGTGCCAAGAACTTCGAACAGTTGTTTTGCGAGGCCTTCCTTAATCCCGGCGATGGTGTGCTGGTTTTCAGTCCGCACTTCCCGACCTACCCGCCCAACATACATCGTCGTGGCGCCCGCATCCGCTTCTCCGCACTGGAGCATGCCCACGCCTTTCGCCCCAATCTCGACGATGTGCGGCGATTCCTGGCCGAGGATCCGGCTCCCAAGGCCATCTTTCTCAACAGTCCCCACAATCCCACGGGTGGCGTCGCGCTCCTGGATGACCTCGTCCAACTCGCGGACCTAATCCGAGGCCGGGACATCGCCGTCTTCAGCGATGAACCGTACGACCGCATGGTCTGGAGCGGCCGGCACCACTCCCTGCTGGCCCAACCCGGGATGATCGACCAGGTCGTCGCCGGCTATACATTCAGTAAGTCATTCAGCATGAGCGGCTGGCGACTGGGATTCGCCGCCAGCAGTCCAACAATCATTCAGATGCTGGGAAAATTGACCAATACGTCGCTGTCATGCGTCGCCCCGTTTACTCAGCTGGCAGGTGCTGCCGCATTGCGAGACGGGCGCCAGGAACGTGACGAACAGATGCGCGAATTTGGACGCAAGGTGTGCGGTTTGGTCGAGCAGCTCAACCAGGTGCCAGGTGTTTCATGCCTGATGCCGGGGGGAACGTTTTATGCCTTCCCGTCCGTCGCAGCGATCTGCAATCGGCTTGAGATCACGTCGCACGGCTTGGCAATGTACCTGCTCGAAGGTGCCGACGACGCGCGCGGGGTGGCCTGCCTGGGTGGCGAATGCTTCGGTGAAGCAGGTGCAGGCTTCCTGCGGTTAAGCTGCGCCGAACCCGATGCACGCCTTCAGGAAGCGGTCGAATTTCTCGCGACGGCCATCAATCGCTCGGATCGCGTGACGGCCTACCTGAAAACGCACGAGGAATATCGTCTCTTGGCACCCTATTCGCAAACCTAGACCGGTGCGTCCCCCTGGCACTTGTTCACCGAAATGATAGGCTTTGACAGAAGTAGAATGAGCCGATCGTAAGCGTTTTGGGTCGTGGAGAACGCCGCGTCCCGCAGAAGGGCTTATCGCGCGTGCGTATCGCTCGCATCAGCTGGACAACGCCGTTTTGAGACAGTACTTTGGCCGTTGAACGGTGCTGCGGACTCCGGATCACCGAAATGCCACGCCGGTTCGGCGATTTGCCGAACCCCACGCACCCTGCCTCGCGAAAATGCTACCCAATGCACATCGAACATGAGGGCCACCAGCCATGACTTGCCGCCTCAACGCCATCTGCCTCTTCATCGCAGCCATCTTGGTCGCGGTCGGTTGTAACCCCCAATCCGGCTCGACCGGGATGACCGAGCCGTCGACTGTCGCCGACGC
>JAUIHJ010000856.1 GCA_030432015.1 bacterium | reverse complement strand
CGTTGCTCAGGGTTTTGGCTTCGTAGCCGTAGTCCGCCGGATTAATCTTCTGATCCGCATTCCAGGCCGCCCACTGGGCAATCCGCTTCTGAAGGAGATCGTATTTGGCAGGATCTTTTTCCTTCTTGACAGCGGCTTCCCACTTCTTCAAGTTGGAGGCGATGCTGTCGATCACCTTTTCTTTGCCATCGACCAACGCCCGTTCGCCGCCGGGTAACGGTTGTTGCCAGCTGTCACGACCAGGCAGATTTCCGCGATGCCATTGGGCGCGGATATGATGCAGTTGGCCCAGGAGGCCCCACTGCAACAGATTCACAGCGTTGTCGTAAAGTACGCTGTAATGGCGTTGGTGTCCCGTCGCCAGATAGAGTCCGGTCTCTTCCGCGACCCGTGCCATCACCTTGCATTGGGCGACGTTGTGGGCCATCAACTTTTCGGTCAGGACATGCTTGCCCGCCTTCATGGCGTCGATGGCAATCTGGGCATGCACAAATAGTGGCACGGCGATCACGACGGCTTCGATCTCCGGGTCCTTGAGCATCTCGCGATAATCGCCGTCGTAGACCTTGACGTGCTTGCGTGCTTCATCTTCGGTCGACCAACCGTATTTTGTCATCAGCCCGCAACGGGCCGCGATGGCGTTCTCGCTGGCCCAGTCGCCGTGGAACGCGCGATGGATGTTGTAGGGGCGAATGTCGGCAATTGCGACCACCTGATGGTAGTCAGGATTCATGGCATTGATCAGCACGCTGCCTTCGTCTCCCGTTCCGATAACCCCGATGCGAACAGGATTATCGACCCTGGAGTAACCAAAGTAGGCGCCACCCAAACCGGCACCGGTGACGGCACCGGTGGCAACGAGCCCCTTCATAAAGTCGCGACGCGAGACGCCCATCGCCTCGTAATAATTGTCTTGGCCAACTTGCTTTTCTTCGGGCGAGAGGTTGTTCATGATTGGTTTCCTTGTTTTGGTCGGCAGCACCAACGACAAATCGGACTCAGAAAACGGTCCAATCCTGCAAATTGTCCTGCCCCAATTGCCGCCAGCACGACAAGTCCGAGCATCTCAATGAATTGTGGCCAAACAGGCACGGCGCCCGGCGAGCCCGGCCACTGCGAGGCAATTACCGACGCCAGAAAACCGGCGCCGAGGATCGCTGCGGGTCGCGTAAAGAGACCCAAAATTAAGAGTACACCGATGGTGACGTCGAAATAACGAATCAACCCGTCGATCGATTCCGAGTCCAGCGTCCGGCGTCCTGGCTTCGGAATCGACTGCATGCCACGCTGCTTCTGGGCCTCTGTCGCCAGGGCATTTACCTCAAGCTGGTACCCACGCCACAATTGATCGATGGGAGGAACCAAGTCCCTTTTCAAGGTGCCCAGATCGCGTTCGATTTGTTCGAGTTGACCCTTGAGCGAGGCAACTTCGGTCCGGGCGGCGTCGCTGTGATTCTTGGCCCGTCGCACGAGCCCGTTGCGATACTCCGCGATTTCGTCAGCATTGCTGTTCAGAAACCATTCCAGTTGGCCCAGCCGAGCCAGGAAGACCTGCTGAGCGGCTTTCTTTTGAGCCTCGTCGAAGCCCAATCGTTCCCCGGCGCGGACGTGAAATTCGTCCCAGATTTTCTCGGTCTGTTCGTAATCCAACCGAGCGAGGCCGTCAGCGTCCCACACAAGATTATGGAATTGCGGGGCAAACCAACCTTTTGCGTTGCCGAGAAAGCCGGCCGAGTAGGGCTTGGGATCTCGCAGCTTCGCGGCCCCTTCACGATAAAAATGACAGCCAATCCCGATCCTCAGGGCGACCAGGGCGACCATGGTCACGATGCCGAGATGTCGAACAGAAGCATTCAGTGGAGTCTCTCCCTCAAATCGGGACGTCCGAAGCAACGTCGCAATCAGAACCATTGGGTAGTTGTGTTGGGGCGGGAAACGTCAGCCGGCCCTGTCCCGATCGACTCGCAGGCAACCCAAGCGGTGCCGATCTGGAATTTTCGCCCGACGCCCCATTATTGTCAAACTGCCCGCGTTCGCCAACCGCCGAGAGCGGCCAGCGCCCATAATCGAGCCAGCCGACGCGTTGGACATCAGTGCGCCGCAGGACCGACCGGAAACAACCGATCCCGCTGCGCCGGCCCTAACCCGGCCGCATATTCGCTAATTTCATAGGCCTCGGCGAATTCAATTGTCTCCCCCGCGGTACCATAGGTCGCCACCAGTGCCGCCCGGAAGCGATCCGCAACCGCGCGCGGCCGCTCGCCGAACCAATCCGCCAGCCAGCGGAGCCTCCCAGCAGGATCCTCAGGCACATCGTCCAAAACCCCTTTGTTGTAAGGCAGCCATTGGTACACCTGAGAGCGATGGCAGTCGAGCATCCGGACAACCGCATCAAATTGAGCCGAGATGTCCACGACGATATCAGGCTCGAGCGGACAGGGTTTGGTGAAGAGATCCGCCATGTAGGCGACGACCGGGTCGCTGCGAAGTGCCGGTACACCAGGGACGCTCAGCGGCACGGTCACCATATACGAGGCATCTTGCACCGCCTGGCCCACGGCCCGA
>JAUIHJ010000124.1 GCA_030432015.1 bacterium | reverse complement strand
CTCTTCGCTGTTTGAAGCGGAGCGTCGTCGACATCAAGAGGTACACGACCAACTGCTCAAACGTGACAGCGGGGGCGAAAATCCCTACCTGATTCACCAGCAATTGGGCGACGTCATGACCAAAGCAGCCACCGTCGTACGACGCAACCAACAGATCGAGGACGCCTACCAAACCGTCAGTGAGCTACAGGATCGCGCCAAGAATTGTTCGCTCTCGGACGCCGGCAGTTGGACCAACCAAAATGTCGTCTTCACCAAGTCGCTGCACGACATGTTCCCGATTGCCAAGTCGATTTTGAAAGGTGCGTTGCAAAGGGATGAATGCCGCGGGGCGCACTACAAGCCTGACTTTTCGATGCCCAGCCTCGACAGCACCGACCCGGCCGATCGCAAAGCGGAAGCCGAAGCGTGGTGTGACCGCTTTGATGCCAACAATCAAAAGTGGCTCAAGTCCACAGTTGTGACCTGGAACGGCAACGATCCGGAGATCAAATACGAAGACGTCGATACTTCGCTGATTGAGCCGCGGCCCCGCCTGTACGGTTTGGTGGGCGCGGAAGTTATCATGGAAGTCTGGAAGGCCCGGCAAGCGAAGAAAGCTGCAGACAAGAACAGCGGTTCCGCGGACCCAACTGCCGAAGCAGCCAAGGTCGGCTCGTAAACTACCACGGCTCGGCATTGACTGCCGGGTCCCGTATCACCTTGAATCTGAATCCAGAAGATCATGGCTGAAGAAGTACGCGACGGACGCAAAGCGATAGACCACTTCGAGGTTCGCATTCTGCGCCAAGACGGCCCAGGCCAGTCGAGTTACTGGGAGCGGCACCGGATTAAGTACGAACACGACATGAACGTGATCAGCGTGCTCCAGAAGATCGCGGCCCAGGCCGAGACGGTTGATGGAAAACGGGTCGCTCCGGTGTGCTGGGACTGTAATTGCCTGGAAGAGGTCTGCGGCGCCTGCACGATGAACATCAATGGTCGCGTGCGGCAAGCCTGTTCTGCGCTCGTTGACCGGCTGCTCGAAGACAGCCCGAACGAAATCGAACTGCAGCCGATGACGAAGTTCCCGGTGATTCGCGACCTGATGGTCGACCGGGCCCGGATGTTTCGCGCGTTAACGCGAGTGAAAGCGTGGATTCCCGTCGATGGTTACTACGACATGGGACCTGGCCCTCGGCAGTCACGCGAGAATCAGGAGGTCGCTTACCCGTTAAGCGAATGCATGTCCTGTGGCTGTTGCCAGGAAGCCTGCCCGCAATTCCTCAAGGTCGAACTGACCCAACATGACGGCGAGTCGGCCGAAGACTTCAACCAGAGGAAGAACGAAGCGTATGACCGGACGTTTGTCGGAGCGCATGCAATGAGCCAGGCCGTCCTCTTCAACACGAATCCAACCGGCAAGACTTCGGCCGGCGAACGCTTGGATGCCCTGACCGGCGAAGGCGGAATCCAAGTCTGCGGGAATGCACAGAACTGTGTTGAAGTCTGCCCCAAGAGCATTCCTCTGACCACTTCGATTGCCCGTATTGGACGAGCCGCCACGCTGCACTCGCTGAAGAAATGGTTTGACAAGTAGGCTGCCTGGGCGTGTGGCGTGCAATTGATCGACGCACCGGGCGGCGATCTCGCCGGTTACACGCCACCAACGGCAGCGCCCCGCCCGTCTTCACCAGCATTGGTGATGTGCGGCATGGCACTGATGACTTGTGGCGTTCCGCTGACTTGCTGCGTCCCGCTGGCTGACATCGCGACGCTCGTCAGATCCGACCTTGGTCAGCGCTACAGCGGCCCCAATCCCACAAAACGCTCGACGGGTCGCTAACCGCTCTGTTCGGCCGACCCTGGTTCACTGCTGCCGGTGATCGGGGACGAAGAGGACCGCATGGCACCTGGAGTTGTGCCACCTACGACGAACGGTCCATCGGTGCTGTCGTCGATAATTCGCTTCAGTTCGTCCGCATCAACCGACTCGATCTCAATCAGCCGCGCCGTCAGTTTGTCCAACGCATTGCGCCGCACCTCGAGAATATGGCGGACTTTTTCGAGCGACTCGTCGATGATTCGCTTGACTTCTTCGTCGATTTCGCGTGACGTTCGCTCGCTATGGCTGCGATTGGTTTCTTCGCCGGCCCCGGCGAGAAATGGCGACGTATTCGAATCACGATAGTTGACGCGTCCCATCCGACTCATGCCGTATTCCATCACCATGCTGCGGGCGATTTCGGTGGCACGCTCCAAGTCATTCTGGGCACCAGTCGAGATATCCGTATAAACAAGCTCTTCGGCCATCGTGCCGGCCAGCAGGACCTGAATGCGGCTCTCGAGTTCCGTTTGTGTCATCAGAAATCGATCGCCATCGGGCCGTTGCATGGTGTAGCCAAGGGCCGCCAGGCCGCGAGGGATGATGGAGACCTTGTGGACCGGATCGGTATCGGGAAGGCTGAAGGCGACGAGTGCGTGGCCGGCTTCATGAAATGCCACTCGGTGCTTTTCGTCGAGGCGCATCACGCGCAACTTCTTTTCCAGTCCCGCCGTGACACGTTCAACGCCTTCATTGAATTCCTGCATCCCGACTTTGGTCTTTTCGGCGCGGGCGGCGAGCAATGCGCCTTCGTTGACGAGATTTGCCAAATCGGCACCGACAAAGCCGGGGGTGATTCCTGCGATATCGGACAACTCAACGGACTCGTCCAATTTTACCTGTTTGACGTGGACCTTCAAAATCGCTTCTCGGCCGCGAATGTCAGGGCGATCGACCAGGACGTGCCGATCGAAACGACCTGGTCGCATCAGCGCCTGGTCAAGTGTTTCTGGGCGATTTGTGGCGGCCATCACGATCACCCCGGCATTGGAGGCGAAACCGTCCATCTCGACCAACAGGGCATTGAGCGTCTGTTCCCGTTCGTCGTGGCCGCCAATCGCACTGTTGCCGCGCGTCTTGCCCAAGGCATCCAATTCGTCGATGAAGATAATGCAGGGCGCCTTGGCTTCTGCCTGGCTGAACATATCGCGGACGCGGGCCGCACCGACGCCGACGAACATCTCGACGAAGTCGCTGCCGGAGAGACTGAAAAACGGAACCCCAGCTTCGCCTGCAACGGCTTTGGCCAGTAACGTCTTGCCGGTGCCGGGAGGACCAACCAGGAGCACCCCCTTGGGAATGCGACCGCCCAACTTTTGGTACTTTTCCGGATGACTCAGGAAGTCCACAACCTCCTTCACTTCTTCGACCGCCTCGTCGATGCCCGCGACGTCATTAAATGTGACCCCCAGATCCTCCTGGGCGTAAAGCTTCCCGCGGCTGCGGCCAAAAGACATTGGCGAGCCTGCCCCGGTCAGCCGCCGCATCATGATGACAAAGAAAACGATCAGCAGCACCGTCAGCAACAACAGGGGCCCGTTGTCCTTGAGCAGGCTCCGCTCGGCGAATGACGAGGCGATATGGTGCTTTTCCATCAGCCCCGAAAGTTCGTCGACAATCGACTCCGTCGGCAGAAATTCGGTTCGAAAGTCCTTCGTCTCGACCTTGGATTCACTTTCCTTGGGGGTCAAGATTTCACGGTCAACCTTGCCGGTCACCGCCGATTCGCCCATCTCCACATCGCGGAGGTTGCTCAGCCGAATCCGAACGAGCTTGCCGTCCCGGGCAGGCTGCTGAATAATCAGACTGCCATTTACACCCTCCACATAGGGGCCGTAATAATCGGTCCGCGCACTGGCCTCCACCAGGGCTTTGAAATCCTGGTGATCGATCTTGATGGTGTTGAAGCTGGTAAACCAAAAGGCCACCAGGACCACGCCTAAGGCGAGCAGCCCCATGTACCAAAGGAAATTGGAACCACCGGGCCCCTTGGATTCCTGTGATCGGCGGCCTTTTCCATTATCCTGACTCATTAAATCGATCTCCTCTTATCTCCACCGCTCGGGTGGCATCCGTCATCCAGACATCGGGCAACCCGCAACGCGGTGCACAGCAACCAATCCTTCAGTATACACTGCAGTCTGGTCATCAAATCGGGTTGCTGCGATTGGCAAGCGCTCCTAGAATGCCCAGGCCACCCTCAAGTCCGCGTGGCGTCTCGTGTTATCGGCCCGCTGTCAGCACAGCGGCACCCTTTGACGTATCCGTGCCGTTTCGCTTTTTTCGAGCCAATATCCTGGATGACGGCCCCGTTGCGATGGCCAAGTCGACGCAATCACCGTGTGGCTAACGTGATTGTTGTCGGCAGTCGCCAGAAGTCAAAGCCTGATTGCGAAGATCACTCGTATTGGCGGCAATTCACCCCGTAACCGGCGCCCGTCGCCGCTCCTATGACACCTCCCACCCGCAAAATCGTGATCCTCGGTTCGACCGGAAGCATCGGGCGCAATACGCTCGAGGTCGTTGCCGCTGCGCCCGACCGATTTCGTGTGGTGGGCCTTTCCGCCCATACGAGTCTGCGCGAGCTGTGCGAACAAGCCGAGCATTTCCAAGTGCCAAGTGTCGCAGCCACGGACGTCAAAAACGCGGACGCCTTCGACTGGTCTTGCCTCCCCGGCGGAGTGGAGGTTCTACGTGGCCCGGCCGGCATTGAAAAGCTGGTCGGTTTGCCGGAAGTCGACCTGGTGGTCGCCGCGATTGTCGGCGCCGCCGGGCTTGTCGGCACGTGGGCGGCACTCGAGGCGGGCAAGGACGTCGCGTTGGCCAACAAAGAGACGCTGGTCATGGCCGGTCCGCTGGTGATGGAGCTTGCCGCCCGGCGAAAGGCCAAGATTCTGCCCGTGGACAGCGAACATAGTGCGGTGTTCCAGGCGTTGCGCAGCGGCCGCGCCGACGAAGTCAAACGGATTGTCCTGACCGCCAGCGGCGGGCCTTTTCTGCGAAAAACGCCGGAGCAAATTGCGAACGTGACAATCGACGAGGCCCTGGCGCATCCGACCTGGGACATGGGGCCGAAGATTACGGTCGACTCGGCAACCATGATGAATAAGGCTCTGGAGGTGGTCGAGGCGCGATGGTTGTTTGATTTGCCGCCCGAACAGATCGACGTGGTCGTCCATCCGCAATCAATTGTTCATTCGATGGTCGAATTCAACGATAGTTCAGTGATCGCTCAATTGAGCCCACCGGACATGAAACTCCCCATACAATATGCGCTGACCTATCCCGAGCGTTGGGAAGGACCAGCGGCGCGGCTCGACTTTACGCAGGAAATGCATCTGCAATTTGAACCGGTCGATTTCGCCAGATTTCCGGCCCTGGAGCTAGGCTACGAGGTAGCACGCGCCGGTGGCACTTCCGGGGCCGTCTTGAATGCGGCCAATGAAGCAGCCGTGGAAGGGTTCCTCGCGGGCCAGATCGGCTTCAACGACATCGTGCCGGCGTGCCGCGCGGTGCTAGATCATCATGACTTTGAAGACACGCCCACGCTGCAGCGCCTTGTGGAACTGGATGCGTGGGCTCGACGGGAGATAACACGGTGGGTTTGTGCCTGATTGCTGACGTCGTTTCGAGTTTGGACCGCACACTGAACGTCCTCTGGATGATTGGATCCGTGGCCTGCGGTCTAGGCTTTGTTGTATTTGTCCACGAGTTGGGCCATTTTCTTGTCGCCAAGATGTGCGGCGTGAAGTGCGAAAAGTTCTACGTCGGCTTCGATGTCCCGATTTCACTCGGCCCAATCAAGCTGCCGTCCCGTTTGGGACGTTTTCAATGGGGAGAGACCGAATACGGAATTGGCATCATCCCGCTCGGCGGGTACGTGAAAATGCTCGGCCAAGACGACGATCCCCGCGCCGCCGCAGAGGAGGCAGAACGGATCAAGATTCGCAAGTCCGAGGAGGCTGGTGGTGACGCAGCCAGCGCGGCGGCCGCTTTCGACGCCGCAGACGCCAGCCCGACGGACGATTATGTGCTCGACCCGCGCAGCTTTCCTGCCAAGCCTGTTTGGCAGCGCATGGCGATCATTTCCGCCGGCGTGATCATGAACCTCATTTTCGCAGTGATCTTTGCAACCTTCGCCTTTAGCAGTGGCGTCTCCTACACCCCCTGCCTGATCGCCGAAGTCGTGCCGGGCAGCCCCGCCTGGGAAATCGGCCTCAAGCCGGGGGATCGCATCGTCGCCCTTAGCCATGGTGATCCGAACGAGCACTTGCGATTTGACTGGGACTTAAAGAACGCGGTCTACATGGCCAAGAACGACCAATTGCCGATTACGGTGCGGAGTGCCGAAGGTGATCTAGAGTCCTATACGCTGCGGCCGGTGGTGCACAAAATTGACGGCACCGACCGACCCATGCTGGGGATCGGTCCTGCCTGGGATTCAAAACTGGCAGATATTGAAAAGCCGTTCGCCGAGCACTTTCCAGCGGGCCAAACCAGCATCCCGTTCAAAGGCGGTGACCGCATCCTAACCGTCGACGGTCAGTCCGTGTCTCCGGAAGACGGCTACAAGATTCGCACCCTGTTGGCCGGAGCGATGGATAAACCGGTCACCTTTAAAGTCGAACGAAAAGCGAAGAAGGGGTCCACCAAACCAGGTGAACGCGTGGAAATTGTCGTCCAACCCAATCACCTGAAACGTCTCGGGCTGGTCATGACGCCAACCGATATCACCGGCATTTACCCCGGGTCGCCGGCTGATCAAGCGGGATTCGAAATCGGGGACCGCCTGCTATCGGTCAATGGCCAGCCAATCGGCGACCCGATGTCATTGCCCTCGGTGTTGCATCCGCTGTGGGGAACCGAAGTCGAATTCGAGGTTGCACGCGGCGCGGCGACCGAGCCGGTTGTCATCAAAGTCACCCCGCGCGTTCCGACCTCGTTCGAGAACGACTTTTCCTTCGGATCGCCCATGGCCGTGAGGTCGCTGGGGATCGTCTTCGGTGTCGAACCCAAAGTCGCCGCGGTGAAAGCCGGCAGCGTCGCTGAACAACAAGGCATCCAACCTGGTGACGAAATCGTGAGCGTCAAATATTCGTCGACCGACACCAAGAAGGAAGCCAAGGAGATCATCTTCAACGGCGAAGAGACACCGCTGGACCCGCAGACCATCACTTGGCCGTTCGTGTATTCGACCCTCCAATCGATGTCGCCCGATATGCAGATCACCCTGACCGTCGATCGGAACGGCACGCGCCAGTCGTTGACCATGGCACCCCAGGCGACGGACGAGTTCTACGCCGAGCGTGGGCTGATCTTTACCCTCAAGGCGGAGATCCATCGAGCCGAATCCTGGGTCGCGGCCGTCGGCCTCGGCTTTCGGCAAACCAAGGAAGACCTCGAACGCGTCGGTACATTCCTGAAGAAGTTGGTAACCGGGCAGATCTCACCCAAGAATCTCGGCGGGCCCGTTTCGATCGCCACCGTGGCGGGGCTCGAGGCCTCCGAGAGCGTATCACGTCTACTTATTTTCCTGACATTCCTCAGTGCCAATCTGGCGATTGTCAACTTTCTTCCCATCCCGGCTCTCGACGGCGGGCACATGGTCTTCCTGACCGCCGAATGGGTGCGTGGCAAACCGGTGGACGAGCGGTTGCAAATGACGCTGACCCTGGTTGGTGTGGCCTGCCTGCTGTGCTTGATGATTTTCGTATCGGGGATGGATATCCGCAGGCTGTTCTTTTAGTGCCAACGCAGGTCGCTCGCCGAGAGTCGTCCTTTGCCTGACGTCCACGGATCCGGCGCGGCAGCCAGGGGTACGTGCCCATGCACGATTCGATTCGCGTGGTGCTGTTCGACGCCGTCGGCACGCTTATCCGCCCCGTCCCGGACGTCGCTGCGGTTTACGCAGCGGCGGGTTGGCGCTGGGGGTCACGCCACGATATCAACGCGATCCGCTCACGCTTCGGACGCGCGTTAGCGCACCATGACATCGATCATTGTACGAGCGAAGAAGTTGAACGCAGGCGTTGGCAACAGGTCGTCGCCGAGGTATTTGACGATGTTCCCGAAGCCGCCGAGGCGCTCTTTGCCGAGCTCTGGGAGCACTTTGCATCCCCGGCCCACTGGTCCCTGTACGACGATGTGATACCAACCTGGAGTTGGCTTCGCGATCAGGGTGTCGCGATCGGCATCGCGTCAAATTTTGACGCCCGGCTGGACGGAATCGTCGGAGAACTGCCGCCCCTGCACCTCGCAGATCACCTTTTTTGCTCCTCCCTGATTGGGTTTTCCAAACCACACCCGAAGTTCTACCTTCACATCCAGCGCGAACTTGGAATCCCCGCCCGGCGGATCATGATGGTGGGGGACGATCACCGCAACGACGTGCTGGCTCCGCGCGGCATAGGTTGGCAAGCCACCTGGATTCAGCGACAGGGGGAGAGTTCGCCCCACACCGGCATGACGCGCCTGACCGATCTCGCGGACGTCCCCTAGCGAGCGGGCGCGGCCCCAATCAAGGCGTCCAGTTCTTCTTTCAAGCGGGCCAGAATCTGGTCGTAGGGGTAGGCGCCCAGCGACTCACTCCCTTTCTTCAAATTGACGTGGGTCGGTCCGCACCAGAGTCCAAGATCCGCATCGTCCGTTTCGCCCGGCCCGTTGACCCGGCAGCCCATCACGGCGATGGTGATCGCGTGTGCTTTGGCATAGGCGGTCATCGCCTTGACATCCTCGGCCAATTCAATGAACGCCTCGTTCTCGACCCGCGAACAACTCGGGCAGGAGATGATATTGAGCGTGTTGGTGCCAAAATCGACCACCGAGCGAACGCGGCCCGCGGCAATATCCTGCAGGATTTGTGCGCCCGCTGCGATCTCCTCCGGCTTGCGGTCGTTGGAGACGGTGAGTGACACCCGAACGGTGTCGCCAATCCCGCGGCTGACCAACTGTTCGAATGCAATTCGTGTCTTGATCACGCCATCGGGTGGGAGGCCGGCTTCGGTGACTCCGAGATGCAGCGGCACATCCGGCCTTTGCGCTGCGAAGCGTCGATTGACATCGATGACTTGCTGGGGATCGGAGTCCTTCAACGAAACGCAATAACGCAGAAAATCAATCGAATCAAGGAACTCGCAATGGTCCAGCGCACTTTCCAGCATCGGTGCGATCGGATCGTCCGCGCTGTGCCGTTCCTTCTTGGCTGGGTCCACGCTGCCACAATTGACACCGACACGCATGGCACAGTCGTTTTCGACCGCAATCCCGGCGAGATACCGAACCTTCTCCTGCCAGCTTTTTTCGCGTTCGTGATGATAGAGGTGCCCCGGGTTGTAGCGGATCTTGTCGACGTGCGGGGCGACCAATTCAGCCAGCCGGTAATTCTCCTGCAGATCGACCGAGAGGTTGGCCTCGGTTTGACGACGAATCTCGCCAAGTGCCGCCGCCTCCTGTTTGTTGTCGACCGCGATCCGCACCACGCCGGCGCCTGCAGCATGCAACGCGTTGACCTGCGCGACCGTGGCGTCAATGTCGGTCGTTTTCGTCGCCGTCATGCTTTGGATGGCGATGGGATTCCCCTTGCCGATCGTAATCGAGCCGATACGAACGGGGCGAGTCGGGTTGCGAACCAATTCCACGAGTTTTCTCACTAAAGGCCAAGAATCATGGCAGCGTTGCCAGGGTGCACGGCGCACAGGCTGACGCGTGCTAACCTGCTACCGCAAAAAACGTTCACACGCCCCGCCAAGACTACCGCCATTTTCACTAACCGCACGCGATGGGGCAACATCACTCGTTGTGCCGCGTTTCGAGATCGTGATCACTTGCTGGGCTAAGGATGTCGCGAACCTCACTCAGCCACAACTTTGCTTAATGCCTCGACGAAGAAAAACTCGCCCCACATCACGGATTCATCGACGCCGAGCTGTTTCTTGGTGTGGTAGACGCCGTGCTTCAGAATGCCTTCCCAACCCGGTGTTTCCCGAGCCAGGTACTCGGGCGTCACAAGCGCATCCAGCATGGCCAGCGCCGTTTGACGGTAGGTGGCCGCAAGATCCGCTGAATCGACTTGTCGTGACAGATCGAGAAGTCCACTGGCGGCGATTGCACCAGCGGACGAATCCTTCTGAGCACCCCAAGGCGCAGGGAGCGCGAGATCCGCGTCGAAGTCCCAATAGGGCACGTGGTCGGCAGGCAGGTTTGCGACCCAGAAATCCGCGTTTCGCTGGGCCACCGCCAAGAACTCCTGCTGTCCGGTTAACGCGAAGACTTTGCTATATCCGTACAACGACCAGGCAAGCCCGCGTGCCCAGCGACTGTCACCGGCCAGCCCCTGGTGGGTCGTCTGTTGAACGAACGCGCCGGTCTCCAGGTCAAAAATGCCTTCATGGGCCGTCGAGCCGTCCGAGCGGACAATGCAGTCCCGCGTGGTCCGGCAGTGTGCGTTGGCGATCTGCATCAACGCATCGTCGTCCGTTTCGAGCGCCGCGTAAAAGATGATCGGTACGTTCATCATGATGTCGATGAACAGGGACTCTGGTGCAACAAAGCTCCGCAGATACTGACCCTTTTCCTGAAATCGCAGGGCCAGCGTGCGGCCGGCTTGGACCAACACATCGTGCAAGTGCGAGTCTCCCGTGACGTCGAACCACGGTTTGTAGGTGCTCAAGAAGATAAATCCCAGGTCGTGTACGGCCCGATCGTGCTGGCGATGTTCGAGCAACTTCGAATAGTGCTCGGCGCGTGCCCGCCACGTTGCATCGCCGTTGCGAAGATGGAACTGCCACATCATGCCGGCAAGAAATCCACCCGTCCAATCGGTCCAAAGTTCGCCTTCGTGGTGCCAACGACCGTCAACGGTATAAATCGGGAAGAAGTCAGGATGCTGTTCGGTGAGCGCCGCAACCTGGGATTCAGCAAATTCCAGTGCACCGAGATAAGACCGTTGGCGATCAGCGTGAGTCATCGCGTTTTCCCTGGAAAAGCAGCCTGAAAAAATCTGAGCGTGAATCCTAACCAAGTGGCAAATCCGTGTGAAGTGGCGGCACGTTGGCTGGTTGACGATCCAGGGTGGTCGTGATATCCCGGTGTTGTGACCTACCTACCCACCTTACATGTCGCCCTCTACCAGCCCGAAATCCCCCAGAACACGGGGAATATTGGACGGACCTGTCTGGCGTTGGGTGCCAAGCTATGGCTCATCCGGCCGCTGGGATTCCGGATCGACGAACACCACCTGCGCCGCGCTGGGCTCGACTATTGGGAGCACCTCCAATGGCAAGCCATGGCGAACTGGGAAGCGTTCGCACAAACGATCGACATGCGACGCACTTGGCTATTTTCCAAATCGGCAACCACGAATTATACGGACGTCACCTACGAGCCGGGGGACACCCTGGTGTTTGGCAGCGAGTCTCAAGGCCTGCCCCCGTCGCTCATGCAAACACACGCCGACCGCCTGGTCGGCATTCCGATTCGCGAACCGGTTCGCAGCTTGAACCTCTCCAGCGCCGTGGCGATCGCGGGCTACGAAGCAGCGCGGCAATGGCGTCAGCATGGAAACGATGAAGTCGAAAAGAAAACGGACAGAGCCCCCGGATGATTCATTCGGCCCGAACCAAGGACGGAGAGAATTCCACGCCACATTATGCATCCTCGTTGGACATTGCCACGTTGTCGTGACGTGCGTTGCCCTCCCACCGTATTCGGCCACCTGCCAGCGATCCTGGCGGGAGCCAAACAGTTGAGCCACGGGAAAAAAGTGTTAATCGAACCATGGGGCGCTGCCCAGCGAGGACGCTAACCCTAAGCTATTTCCATTCACACCTTCGGCATTGCCGAACCGCGCAGGATCACGGGCTCGCGGACCAGATTACGATTTAACACGGTTACCCTCAACTTGAAAACTGGTGCCGCCCTGGCGCTGCCCACCGTGGGTTCGCGACATCGGCACTTTCAAAGCGCCGCCTCGCAGTTGCGAAACGCCACTTCAATCCCCCTTAGCCAACCAATGGAGTTCACCTGTGCCTACCTTTGACGCGAATCGTCTGCAAACATTTGCCACCGAACTGCTGGCCACCTGTGCCACCGCAGAAGAAGCGCAGCGCGTCGCCGCGGGACTGGTCAACGCCAATCTGCGCGGCTATGAATCGCACGGGGTCATGCGACTGCCGTACTACATCCAGGCCGTTACTGACGGCGAAGTGGTTTCGGGCGCCGACTTGACCATTTCCAAAGAATCGCCGACCCACCTCGTGACCGATGCGAACTGGGGTTTTGGCCAGGTCCAAGCGGGACGCATGTTGGATCGTCTGATTGAAAAGACACGCACGGCCGGCATGGCGATTGGGACGATGATTCACGCCGGCCATATTGGTCGACTGGGCGAATATTGCGAAGCCGCCGCGGACCAAAACTTTGTCTCAATCGTCATGGTCAATTCACACGGGGCGGCGGTCCGGGTCGCACCGCCCGGTGGAAAGGCGCCTCGTTTGAGCACCAATCCGTTAGCGATCGGCGTCCCCCAGGAGGGACGGCCGCTGATGCTGGACTTCAGCACCAGCGCCACGGCCGAGGGCAAAGTTCGGGTCAAGAAAATTGCCGGCGAGCAATGACCTCCCGGCTGGTTGCTCGACAGCGAAGGCCAACCGACCACCGACCCGGAGTCGCTTTACCAAACCCCGCCGGGGTCAATTCTTCCCATGGGTGGTAACCAGGCGTACAAAGGTTTCGGCTTGAGCCTGATGATTGAGATTCTGACCGGGGCGTTGTCGGGTGGCCGTACGGCACACGAACCGCTCTACCCCAAGAAAGGAAATTGCGTCTTCATGCTGCTGATGGATCCGGAGTCCTTTGGTGGCGCTACCCATTTCGCTGACGAGGTCTCACAGTTGACGGAATACGTTTGCAGCAGCCCACGAGTTGACGGATGCGAGGCAATTATTCTGCCGGGCGACCCAGAGCGCATGACGCTCGCACAACGGTCGCCCGTGGGAGTTTTCCTGGACGACGAGAACTGGGCTGTGCTGGCTCGCCTGGCAGATGGAGTCGGCGTGGCGGTACCACCAGCCAAATGAGGCCCGACCAAGCAAGGGAATTCAGGACCGCTCGGTTTCCTTCGCTGCTGTCGCCGACCGTCGGCGCAACTCCTCGGCCTGCGCGAACCTACCGGCGGCAAGCATGACGCAAACGCGTAACCGGAGATTTCCACCAAGTCGCCGCCGAAGTCGGATGCGAGAGTGGCGGCGTGCGCGCGTCAGTGGGGGAACAGCGCGCACATTCGCACACATTTTGTTTGAATTCGCCCAAATGTCGCACGATTCAATACTGGCGCATGTTTTGCTGCCCTCTTTGACGACAATTTGGGGTTGGCCTGCGCGCTGCGAGCGAGTTGCGCGTCGGTGGCCCCGTTCCGCTTGTACTCCCGCCTTTTTGCCCACCCACCCTTGGCGACGCTGCAATGTTGATCAAGAAAATCGCCCCCTGTGTGTTGATCTGGTGCTGGCTATCCACCGGCGTCTCGGCACAGTTGCTGGAATTCGAACGCCCGCCGATCGACTATAACAACCGGCCGGCAGACAACCCGGTATCGCGGCTGCAAGAACGGCTCGACGCGGGTGAAGTGGAGTTGGAGTTCGCTGAAGGGACCGGCTATCTCGCCTCGGTGCTCAAATCGCTCGAAATCTCTGAGGACACCCAACTCCTGGTCTTTTCGAAGACCAGTTTGCAGCTTCACAAGATCACGGCGAGCCGTCCGCGGGCGTTGTATTTCAACGATGACACCTATATTGGCTTCGTGCAATTCGGCGACGTGATCGAGATCTCAACGGCAGACCCGGTGTTGGGAGGCGTGTTCTATACGTTGAAGCAGGAGCCTCAAGAAAAACCCAAATTTGTCCGGGATCGCGGGCAATGCCTGACCTGCCACGCGTCGAGCAAAACCAAGGGGGTTCCGGGGCATCTCGTCCGATCGGTTTTCGCCAGCCGCAGTGGTCAACCGGCCTACGGATCGGGGACCTATCTGACGGACCACACCTCGGATTTTTCGCGGCGCTTCGGTGGTTGGTACATCACGGGCACCCACGGCGATCTGCGGCATATGGGCAACGAGACGATCT
>JAUIHJ010000855.1 GCA_030432015.1 bacterium | reverse complement strand
CAGGACCGCAAGACCAATGATTATGACCTGGCCGAACTCCTGGCTCGCAACGAAGGCTACGGGTCGACGATCAGCGCCATGATTGCCAATCAGCCCGATCGTGGGCAGCTGTGGGCGGCGTTGTGCTTGCGAGTCGCCACGACGGGTTGGACGCCGGCCTTGCGCAACGACTATTTTCGCTGGTTTGAAACGGCCAGAACCTGGTCTGGCGGCGCCAGTTTCCAGAATTTCCTCAAACATATCGAGCAGGAAGCCTGGGAGAACACGCCGGCAGACGACCGACTGCTCGTTGAAGCGGCGGGAGCGCGAACCCCCTACAAGGCGCCGGAGTTGCCCCAGCCTGAGGGGCCGGGACAGGCCTGGACTCTGGATGCCGTGCGTACACTTGCAGCTTCCGGGCTGGACGATCGTGACTTTGAAAAAGGCAAACGGGCATTCGCGGCGACACGTTGCGTGGTATGTCACCGTTTTGCCGGCGACGGTGGCGCGACAGGTCCCGATCTGACTCAGTTGGCCGGTCGCTTCAACGTCAATGCGCTGACCGAAGCAATCCTGGAACCCAGCAAGGTAATCAGCGACCAGTATCTGGCGCATACAATCCAGACCGATTCGGGCCAAACGGTGACTGGTCGGATTGTCTCCGAGACGGACGACACGATCAGCGTGCTGATCGACCCGGAAGACAGTACCAAAGTCGTCGATATTCGCAAGGCGGAGATCGAACAATCATTGCCGTCCAAGGTCTCCATCATGCCTGCCGACCTGCTCAACTCCTTGAACCAGGAAGAAGTCCTAGACTTGCTGGCCTACCTGCTCTCGCGGGGCGACGCGAGTGACGCGATGTTCAAGCCCTGATGGTGATGACGGCGTGTGGCCGCCCCAGGGAAATGTCTGCGGTGCGACGGGTAACACGCCAAGGTGCAGAGGCGCAATGGTACGTGGGAGCCGAGTCGCAGCATGTGGGCAAATTGAGCGAGGAACTTACTGGCTGCCGATCGCGATTCCCGCTGGCCCACCTCCTTCAGCGGACCTCATGCCTCGGGTTGGCATGGGATGTCCTGGCTTGATGGGTGCGCGGTCGACTCCGCAGAACAAAACAAACCAACGCCTGGCGTGCCGAATGGTGATTCTCAGGCTGGATTCCCCATGGTGATTCGGGTTAAGTACACTGATCAGTGAGCGTCGCTGATTCATCGCTGGCGTTCCGACCGGACGTGCGAACCAATCGATGCACGAGAGTTCGCTCGTTGTCTCGATGGTCAACGTCAACGCTTCGGCAGCGATCCAAAACACTACCGAATCAAAACTAACCGTCCGCGAACCACGTGATCGTGGACGTTCGTGGCGGTAGACGTGGCTGCGATCGTCCAACGCCTGTCGTCCATGCCGCTGATGAGTGCGCTCGAATTTGGCCCACTTGATGTCATCGAACCTCCGTTTCCTGGGATTCGCTTTTGATCTCACGGTTTGACGGGTGCGCGGTCGACTCGGCTGACAAAGACAAACCGACGCCTGTCGACTTCAACGCTGACAACCGACGCCTGAAATGCCGACTGGAGATTGGGAGGTTCGAATTTCCCGTGGCGATTCGAATCGGGTACATTGGCAAACCGCGACGATGCTTCCAACCGGCGTGCCGACCGACGCCACGAACCCGGCGATGCACCCCAGCACACTCATTGTTGCGAGATACAAACTTCCACCCCGATTCGATCATCACGCTCACGCCATCTCAATCGTGAAGGCCCGCGTGCGAGGTGATCGCTGTCGTTCGCGCTGCTAGCCAACGCCGAGCAGCAATGCCTTACTCTTCTCTGTGTCCTCGGTGTTCTCTGTGGCTACTTGACTCGTCGGGGTTAGATTGGTGCGTTCGAAACGCGCCCACCGGATGTCGTCAGACCGCTGTTTCCTGGGATTCGCTACTGAAGTGATCGTTTGATTGGTGCGCGGTCGACTCGGCCGATGAAATGAACAGGAGGCCACAGAGGAAACGGAGTGGATTGAGTCGTTGCTCTGTGCTCTCCGTTGCCTCCTGTTGAATTCTCCCGGTCCAGCATCGCTTTTCGTCTCGTACCGTTGCGCCGCGACCAACTTGGCAGATTTGATTCCCGTGGCTATTACAATCGGCTACATTAGCAACGAGCGATGACGGTTCGTACTGTCGTCGTGGGCGGACGCGCGAACTATCCGATGCACACGAAGGACGCGGCGCCGTCTTTTTTCAAATCAATGTCTACCGCGCGTCCTCGGTGATCGGCGGCCGTTCGTCGGCCAGGCATCCAATTCGACGGATCTTGCGCAGTGCCAACGTCTTTTCGCCAATGAACGGAAAATAGATGATCAACCGTATGTCTTGTGCAAACTTCGCGGCCGTTTCGATCGTCGTTGCTCAACTCTGCTTTGCAGGACCTCCTGTCCTCGCTGGAGAGGGCGAAGTAGAGACGAAAAAGCAAACTCAGATAATGGAATCACTGCCAGTTCGAATTCTTAATTCGAGGGGTGAGCCAGTTCGCGATGCGATTATTGAACCGTGGGCAATTCGAAGCGGCCAGGGGCACCACCGGTGGCCCAATGGCGA
>JAUIHJ010000123.1 GCA_030432015.1 bacterium | reverse complement strand
TGGCCAGCCGCGCGGCCGATTTTATTAAACGCAAGTCGACTGAGAACGAGCCGTTCTTTGTGTGGGTCAACTTCACCCACATGCATTTCCGCACCCATGTCAAACCGACGAGTCTCGGACAGTCGGGACGCTGGCAAAGTGAATATCACGATGCCATGATCGACCATGACAAGAACGTCGGTACGGTACTCAATGCCATCGATGACGCCAAGATCGGCGACAATACCTTTGTCATGTACAGCACCGACAACGGTCCGCACATGAACACCTGGCCTGATGCCGGCATGACGCCCTTCCGCAACGAGAAGAATTCAAACTGGGAAGGCGCCTATCGCGTGCCCTGCATGGTACGTTGGCCTGGCAAAATCCGACCATCCACCGTCTCCAACGGCATCTTCTCGCATTTGGACTGGATGCCAACGCTGCTGGCGATGGCCGGGGACTCGGACGTGACCGAAAAGTTACTCAAGGGCCACAAAGTCGGTGACACCACCTACAAGGTTCATTTGGATGGCTTTAACCAACTCGCGCACCTCACCAATCCCGTCAAGAACGACAGCGCACGCGTGTCGTTTCTCTATTGCAATGACGACCAGCAGTTGACCGGACTGCGGTACGACAACTGGAAACTTGTCTTCCTCGAGCAACGCGTGCGAGGCACGCTACGAATTTGGGCGGAGCCATTTGTGTCACTGCGTGTGCCGAAGATCTTCAATCTTCGTACCGATCCGTACGAGCGGGCCGATGTGACTTCGAATACCTATTATGACTGGCTGATGGATCACATTTTTCTGCTGGTACCTGCGCAGGAATACGTGGCCAATTTCCTCGCCACGTTCAGGGAATATCCAGCTCGGCAGAAAGCAGCCAGCTTCAATCTGGATGAAGTCATGCAGAAGCTGCAAGAAAGCGGCGGTAGCAAGTGAGCCGCAAGTGATCTCTGGATGCGGTCGGTCCCGGCCGGTCCAATCTTGTTAGGTGGCCGCGGAGGAGTGTTGCCCTGGCACACTCCTCCGCGCTCCTGACGGCCAGCGACTGAGGCGTGAAGCCGCAAGTCTAGCATTTTGACGTTGCGCCAATGAGCCGCTGCACGGCTCTTGAACAACCAGACGGCATGCCCCCGATGTTTGCACGCCAGGCGGCACTCCGCCATGAACACGAGCACAACTTCAAACGCCTAAATGACCGAGTGCAATTCGGCGACAATGCAGGACCGGCTCGTCTTGCGCCGCCGATTCGATTCCAGTGCGGAAACACGGCCTTTCGGCGAAATAGGTGCCTGTCCCGCTGACGGGGTGAGCGCTGCTGAATCGCGCTCGGCCATTTAGCTTGACGTACCCGCCACTGCGGCCTCGGCAGGTGGAGAGGCGAGAATGTCGCTGACAACCTTGGCGGGCCGCTGATTGGTGATGATCTGTTCCTGGCCGTTGTGATGGTACACCAACTGTCGCCAGTCGAGCCCAAAGAGGTGCATCAGTGTCGCCTGATAGTCGTTTGGCGTAACAATATTCTCGACGGCGCGATGGCCAAAGTCGTCCGTCTTGCCGTAGGTCATGCCCGGCTTGATGCCGCCACCAGCGAGCCAGATGCTGAACCCTTGACCGTTATGATCGCGACCGGCCTTCTTGAGATCCGCGTCGCCCTGCACGACGGGCAAGCGTCCGATTTCACCTCCGTTGTGAACGATGGTCGAATCCAACATGCCCCGTTGACGCAGGTCCTTGACCAACCCCGCAGCCGGCTTGTCGGTGCGCCGGCAGATCGCTGGCAACGCGGTGCTCAGATTCGCATGATTGTCCCACGGTTGGCCTCCCAGGAACAACTGCACAAATCGGACGCCCCGTTCGACCAGGCGTCGAGCGATCAAACACCGCGTCCCGTATTCGCGTGTGGCATCTTCGTCGATGCCGTACAGCTTCTGCGTCGCGGCCGTCTCTTGAGCAATGTCCAATGCCTCGCGGGCCGACGTCTGCATGCGTGCCGCGAGCTCATAGCTGGCGATCCTTGCTTCCAGATCCGACTGTCCTGGATGTTGCTCCAGGTGGCGTTGATTCAGGGACTGCAAGAAATCCAGATTCTGACGTTGTAACGCCCCGCGCAAATGGGGCGGCGCATCAAGATTCAGGATTCGCGGTTCGCGCGGGCGAAGCACGGTGCCTTGAAAGAGCGACGGCATGAAGCCATTGGACCAATTGTTGGTTCCATCCACAGGATGGCCGCCCGGATCGGTCAAGACCATGTACGCGGGCAACTCTTGGGTCTCCGCCCCCAGTCCGTACAGCAGCCATGAGGCAAAATGGGGTCGGCCCAGGATGGCGGGAATCCCACTATGGAAATAGCGAATCGAGACCTCGTGACCGTTGGCTCCCGTCTGCATGCTGCGAATCAGGCAAATGTCGTCGACAATGCCCGCCGTATGCGGCAGCAACTCCGATAATTCCGTACCGCACTGGCCCTGCGGCTGAAACTTCCAAGGGCTGCCCAGCAGCTTCTTGCTGGCTGCATTCACAAAACTGTATTGCACGTCCCCGCTGTAGTCCGTGCCGCTGAACTTGGTCAGCTCCGGCTTCGGGTCGGTCAAGTCCATGTGCGACGGACCGCCGTGGTGGAAAAGCGAGATCATCGCCCGCGCCTGCGGTTCGAAGTGCGGTGGTTTAGGTTGCAGGTCGAACGTCGGCTTGTCCTTGGGCAAATTCTTAGGAGTTGCCAGCAGGCGTTCTTGTTGCAGCAGGCTCGCCAACGCAACGGTACCTAACCCCATGGCGTTGTGATTCAAGAATTCGCGGCGCGAGAGAGGCATGGGAACTCGTCGGCTACAAGGGCATCGGGGGGTGAAATTCGCACGCGGAAGGAAGTGAGCCAATCGGCTCTTGGTCCAGATCCAGCGAAGCGCTACGGGCGGGACTTGTATTGTAAGACGAATTTCTGTGGGATGCAGCCTCGGATCAGGGAATTCAAACCGGTTTGGTGCAATCACCGCCGGAGACCGTTAGAATCTGGGCGCTCGATGTTCGCTTTTTCGATGTCGATGTCGACTTCGAAAACCCACCCTCTCGATCCTCACGCCGGAGAAATGCCTGATGAAACGTTCCCGCTTGTTGATGTGTTGTTTGCTGTCGCTGGCCTGTGCCACACCGGCCCTCGCCGAGGTCCGCCTGCCGAAGGTGATCGGCGATCACATGGTGATCCAGCAGGGTCAACCCGCAACCATTTGGGGCTGGGCGGAGGCGGGAGAAAAAGTGGTCGTTGAAATGGGCGAAAGTCGTGGCGAAACGCAGGCCAACGACGCCGGCCGGTGGTCGCTCAAGATTGATCCACCCCAAGCGGGAGGGCCGTACGAAGTACACGTCGTCGGAACGAACACGATCAAGCTGACCGATGTGCTGGTCGGCGAAGTCTGGGTTTGTTCCGGACAATCCAACATGCAGTGGTCTGTCAATCGGGCACTCAATCCGCAAGAGGAAATCGCGGCAGCCAAGTATCCCCACATTCGTCTATTCACCGTGGCCCGCAACCCGGCCAAAGAACCGTTGCAAGACTGCGTTGGCAAAGGGCAGGCGGGCTGGACGGACTGCAATCCGGGGACCATTGCCGGGTTTACGGCGGTTGGCTATTTCTTCGGTCGCAAACTCCACCAAGACCTCGACGTGCCTGTCGGCCTGGTCAACACTTCATGGGGCGGCACCATCTGTGAAGCCTGGACCAGCCAACCAACATTGAAATCCGACGAAGCATTCGCGCCGATCGTCGAGCGGGCTGCGAACTTCAAGCCCGGCAATCCCAACCAGGGATCGGCACTTTACAACGGGATGATCAACCCGATCGTGCCGTTGTCGATGCGTGGTGCGATCTGGTATCAGGGCGAATCGAACGTCGCGCGGGCGGAGCAATACGCCAAATTGTTTCCGGCCATGATTTCTGACTGGCGAAAAAACTGGGGCCAGGGGGACTTCCCCTTCCTGTTCGTGCAACTGGCACCGTTTCGATACAAGGGCAAGGACTCGCGAGAATGCGCCGAACTCTGGGAGGCCCAACTCAAGACCCTGTCATTGCCTCAGACGGGAATGGCGGTAACGACCGATATCGGCAACATCAAAGACATCCACCCCAAGAATAAGCAGGAAGTCGGACGGCGACTTGCGCTGTGGGCCCTGGCTTTGGCACACGACAAGACGCTCGTCCATTCGGGCCCCCTTTACGCCGGGCAGAAAGTCGAAGGCAACAAGATTCGCCTCTCCTTCAACCATGTCGGTGGTGGCTTGGTGGCCAAGGGAGGCGACTTGACGCATTTTGAAATCGCGGGCAGCGACGAAAAGTTTGTGCCAGCCACGGCGACCATCGACGGTGATGCGGTGGTCGTACAGAGTGATGACGTGGCCAAACCGGTGGCCGTACGATTTGCCTGGACCGACACGGCTGAACCCAACTTGTTCAACGCCGAAGGGTTGCCCGCTTCGCCCTTCCGGACCGACGAATTCAAGTTGGTCACCGCCGACCGTCGTTGACCGCGCAGGGAACGGTTCTCCGCAACGTTGTGTTGATCGTTCAGCTGTCGCATCACACTCGCTCTGCGAGCCGGCCCGGCAATTGCGGGGCCGGCTCGCTGTCTTGAAAGGAGTCGCACCACATGACCTCGTCCCCTGCTCGCGCGCGAACCGAATATCGTTACGAAAAATTGACCTGGCCCGAGATCAACGATGCGATCGACATGGAGCAGGTCTGCATTGTGCCTTGCGGCGCCGTAGAGCAGCATGGCCCGCATCTGCCGCTGGATGTTGACCTGGTCTGCCCGACGGGGATCGCCCGCGGCGCCGGAACGCAGATCCCTGACAAGATGCTGGTCCTGCCGATCGTGGCCTACGGTTACACCGGTCACGTGATGGATTTTCCGGGTACGATCAACGGCCACTACCAGCACTTTATCGATCATGTCCTCGACATCACGAAGTCGCTCGCTTACCACGGCTTCAAGAAGATCGTACTGCTCAACGGCCACGGTTCCAACATGCCGAATCTGGACCTGGCCGCCCGCCGGACCAATCTGGAGACGGACGCCGAATGCATCTGTTGCGCCTGGTGGAACCTCTTGACCGTCGACAAAGATTTCTTGCCAAGCTGGCGGGAGAGCACGTTCCCGGGCGGCTGCGCACATGCGGGCGAATTGGAGACCTCCCTGTATATGTATCTGGACGGCGATCATGTACGCAGCGACAAGATCAAGAGTGGTGTGATCAGCTTCAATGAAGAGGCAAGTCCCTTTCAGTGGGTGGACCTGTTCGGCGCCGGGCCGGCGTCGGTCATCTCCTGGACCAGCAGCTACAGCGAAACCGGGGTGCTCGGCGACGCGGAACTCGCCAGTCCCGAGAAAGGACGTCGCGCTTACGAAGAGGCGGTTCGGCAGTTGGTTCGAATGGTGACCTGGTTTCAGGGCCGGCCGAAAGACGAGCGACGGGATCAGCATCGCACACCCCCAACGATGCCCATCCCGTGGGGGCAGCGGAACCAGCCGTGATCTGGCGTCGCCACCCGCCACTGGATTGCCCCACTTGGCGACGCGATGCGTCGTCCGAGAACCGTTGACGGAACAACGCGGCGTTGTCCAGCAATGCCAGCTACGGCCCGGCGGTGACCAGGCGAACCAGGGTGGCACCCAGCCAGACGGCGAGCAGACCGGCAATCAAATTTGCGGCCACATTGCCGGCCGCCGCGCCCCACATCCCTTCTTGCAGCCGCCGATGCGTATCCCAACCAAAGGCCGAAAACGTCGTCAAAGCGCCCAAGAATCCCGATCCGATCATGTCGCGGGTCTCCTTTGAAATGGCCGTCGATTCAATCTCCATCTGGGCCACGATTCCAAACAGGCAGCAACCGACCACGTTGACCAACAGCGTGCCGACCGGGAAGGCATCTCCAAACCACACCAGCATCCACTTGCTGACTAAATACCGAGAAATCGCGCCCGCGGCACCGCAACATCCAATCAAGAACAAATGGGTCATCGAACAATCGTTCCTATCCTGCCGTTGGTCACAATCCCGACAGTCCCTGACAAACTCGACCGAAAGCGGCTAAATCGCGTATTCGGCGCGATTTGCGGCGTTCTCGCCGCTTGAAAATCACGAGGGGTTGGCATAGAGTGAACTGTCCCCGGTTCTGGCGATTTCTACCAGACCTGTTTCTGCCAATGAAGAGTTTATCAGGAGCTACCGCCGTGTCCGCAGCCAATCAATCAACCGATGCCCAGTTGATGAACGGCGCTGATATTCTCGTCAAGTCGTTGGTGGATCACGATGTCGAGGTTATTTTCGCTTATCCGGGTGGTGCGAGCATGCCCCTGCATCAGGCGCTGACCCGCTACAAGGACAAGATCCGAACCATCCTGCCGCGCCACGAACAGGGGGGGGGATTCGCCGCCCAAGGGTACGCCAGGTCGACTGGCCGTGTCGGCGTCTGCATGGCAACCAGCGGTCCCGGGGCGACCAACCTGGTCACAGCCATTGCCGATGCCAAACTGGACAGCATCCCGATGGTCGCCATCACGGGACAGGTTTCCACCAAGGTGATCGGTACCGACGCCTTCCAAGAGACGCCGATCGTCGAAGTCTGCCGCGGGATCACCAAGCATCATTACCTGGTGACGGACGTGGCGGACGTGCCACGGATCATGAAAGAGGCATTTTATATTGCCTCGTCAGGACGCCCGGGCCCCGTGCTGGTGGATATGCCGAAGAACGTCCAGGTGGCCCAAGCGTCCCCGGATTGGGATGCGCCGATGGAATTGCCCGGCTATTGCATTCGCCCGCGCGAGGCGCGTGCCGAGCAGATCAAGCAGGTGATTGCCGCCATCCGCCACGCCAAACGTCCGTTGATTTACGCGGGCGGCGGAATCATTGCCGCCGGAGCCAGCGATGATCTGAGGACATTCGCCGAAAAAACAGGCATTCCGGTCTCCATGACCGTCATGGGATTAGGCTGTTTTCCGAACCAACATCCGCTGTCCCTGGACATGATGGGAATGCATGGCGCCGCGTACGCCAACTGGGCGGTCCGCGATTGCGATTTGCTGATTGCCTTGGGGGTGCGGTTTGACGATCGAGTAACCAGCAAAGTCGAAGATTGGGCCAAGCACGCCAAGATTATCCACATCGACATTGATCCCTCGGAAATCAACAAGAACAAAGAAGCTCATATTCCGATCGTGAGCGACGTCAAGTTTGCCTTGCAGGAACTCAATCGCGAATTTGACGCGATCGGGGACATTGGCGAGTGGGTTCGCGCCTGTCAGGATTCGAAAAAGAAGTATCCCTTCAAGTACGATGAGACCTTCGATGGCATTCTGCAGCAGCATGCCATTTCCGAGCTGTCCCGCCAGACCCAGGACCGCGAAGCCTATTTCGCCCTGGGGGTTGGCCAGCACCAAATGTGGGCCGCCCAGTTCCTGCAACTCCAGCGGCCGCGGACGCTGCTATCGAGTTCCGGGCTGGGGACGATGGGCTTCGGGTTGCCTGCCGCCATGGGGGCTCAGGCGGCTCATCCAGGCGCCTTGGCATTCGACATTGATGGCGATGGTAGCTTTCAAATGAATATCCAAGAGTTGGCCTGCTGCGTGTGCGAGAAGCTGCCGGTGAAGGTCCTGCTCTTGAATAATCAACATCTGGGTATGGTGGTGCAGTGGGAAGACCGATTCTTTAAGGGGAATCGTGCACACACCTACCTGGGCCCGATTGACGACGCCGAAGCGGAAGGCAATGGCCAGGGCGGCTTTGCGCGGAAACGCTACCCGGACTTCGTCACAATCGCCAAAGGCTACGGCTGTGGCGCCGCATCGATCTCGAAGAAGTCCGATCTGGCAGGCGCCATCACCGAAATGATCAAGTACGACGGACCTTTCGTGTTGGATGTCGAAGTGCCTTACCAGGAGCAGGTACTGCCGATGATCCCATCCAATGGCACCGTCGAAGACATGATTATCGAGTAAGGCGACCGGCCGGCGTTGTTCGCGATTTTCTTCTCTGTGTCTGGGCGATCCAGCCGTTCCCAGGGCGAGTCAGCGTGTTGTGCGTGATGTGGCTCCACGCGATCGGATGGAAACGATCCAACGCCGTGCGACGCATCATGATCGGTGACGACCGGCGACGCGTCCCCATTGCCCCGCGCCCTCCGCTATAATCGACAGCCACATTGCGCGGCGATTTTCATTACCCGCGAGTGATTCTGGCTTGCGAGACTGGTAGAGGAAAGCGGAAACCTATGGGAAAGCTTGCCCTGCATTGGCAGATTTTGGCTGGCATGCTGTTAGGTGCGGCCATTGGGCTGACCCTGAACGTCACCGTCAGTGAATCGACTTCGGAGGTCCCGCGGGAAAACTTGCCGGCCGGCATCCGTCAGGTGGTCCTGCATGACTCCTCGAATCTGATCACGATTGACGTGACCAGCGATGACGAAACGACACAGCGCCTGGTCGTCGACGCGACGCGGCGGGAACCCAACTCGGTGGCCACCTTGGCCGAGTTGGCTGCGGGACACGCCCGTGAATACCGCTGGTTTCAGCACCATGGCCGCTCCTGGTCGCGGTGGTTCGGCGACAACGCACAACGGCTCGGCGGGCTCTTTCTCCGCATGCTGCGCATGGTCGCCGTCCCCTTGATTGTCACCTCGCTGGTCACGGGTGTGATGGGACTCGGGCATGCCGAACGGTTGGGAAAGATGTTTGGTCGAACCTTGGCGTATTACGTCGCCACCAGCCTGCTGGCCATCACCACCGGACTGCTGATGGTCAACCTGATCCAACCCGGCTTGCGCGGCCACGCGCATAAACCAACCGATCCGGAGGGACAGACCGACGTCGACCTGGGCGAAGTCCTCTTCACGCAAGTGGAGACGATGATTCCCGCCAACCCGATCGGGGCGCTGGCCGACGGCAATTTTCTCTCGATCATCTGCTTTTCGGTCGCTTTCGCGATCTTCGCATTAATCGTAGGAGGCAAGACCGCCGACCTGATCCGGGACTTCGTCGGGGCAGCCTTCGAGGTCATGATGGCGATGACCATGGCCATTATCAAACTGGCCCCCCTGGGAGTTTTCTTCTTGATGGTGTTCGTTACCGCCACACAAGGCGTGGAGGTCTTCAAGTCGCTTGGCCTGTATATGGTGACCGTGACGTGTGCGCTGGCGTTCCATGCCCTCGTCACGTTGCCGCTGATCCTGAAGCTGGTCGCGGGGCGAAATCCCCTGGAGTTTGCCAAGGCGATGAGCCCGGCCCTGTTGACGGCGTTCAGTTCCGCATCGAGCAACGGGACGCTGCCGTTGACCCTGGCCAGTGTGGAGGAGCGTGCGGGGGTCAGCAACCGGGTCAGTTCCTTCGTATTACCGCTGGGGGCGACCATTAACATGGACGGCACAGCACTCTACGAGGCCGTGGCCGTCCTGTTCATCGCGCAGCTTTACCACGGCGAAAACCTCCCGCTGACCGACCAGATCATCGTGGCCGTCACGGCATTGCTCGCCAGCATCGGCGCGGCAGGCATTCCCCATGCCGGACTGGTCATGATGGTGATCATTCTGCAAGCAGTCAAACTGCCGGTCGACATGCAGGCGATTATTATCGGCGTTGATCGTGTACTGGACATGTGTCGGACGAGCGTCAATGTATGGAGCGATTCGTGCGGGTGCGCCGTGATTGCTCGGCTAGAAGCGCATGGAGGCAAAGCCCCACCGCCGACGACCGAACCGTCAATGGAACTCTGAACCAACGTTCTCCACGAGGTCACCGATATGCAGCCACGCATCTCCCGCTGGGCTCCAACGTACGTCCTACGAAGCTATCCACTGTTCGGTGTGTGCATCATGGCGCTGATGACGGGAACGGTCGCGGCGCAAACGACGACGCCGACCGATGGCGATGCGCCGACTGCCGCGTCGTCCATGGTCACGGTTGGCATGACGCCAGGCGGCACCGAATACGGCCTCTGGGGCCCGACGGGAAACAGGCCTGCCCCGGTCCTCTTCGTTCTGGCAGGGACGATCGACGGAACGCTGGGAAGTCCCTATTTCCGGCAGTGCGGCAATGAACTGGCCGCCGACGGGTTTCTCAGTGTGTCGATCGACATTCCGTGTCACGGAACGCAGACACGCCCAGGCCAGCCCAGTGGGCTCGGCGGCTGGAGCGCGCGTGCGGCGCACGGCGACGACTTTGTGGCCGAGTCCAATGCCCGGCTGTCGCAGGTCTTGACACACCTGATTGAAACGCGCGTCGCCGACCCGGAACGGATCGCGGTCTGCGGCACGTCGCGTGGCGGATACCTGGCGATCCAATTCGCGGCACACGATGCCCGCGTCACGTGCGCCGCCGCATTTGCTCCCGTCACCGATCTGGCGGCGCTGCGCGAGTTTCGAGAGGTCGCGGACCGTCCATTGGTGAAGAAACTGAGTCTCTTGAATCAGGCCGAACGTCTCGCCGGTCGTCCGGTATGGATCGTCATCGGGGATCGGGACGAGCGTGTGGGGACGCACCACGCTGTGACGCTGGCAGAAAAGCTAACGGCCGCGGCCCGCGAGAAAGGGCGGACAAGCGGCGTCGAGCTGCTGGTCAAGCCCGAGCCGCGCGGGCATACCACGCCAGCCGGCAGCAGCCAGTTGGCTGCAAACTGGATTCGCAAAAGCGTCCCGGCAGGAAAATAAGGCCGGCGGCCGTTCAGGCCTGACCCGGCACCCAACCCCGTTGCGGTTCCTCCCCTGCCGCTGTTCCCAATGCGCAGGACATGGCGTTCCCGCTGCGCAGGGCATGGGAGAGTCGACCGAGGACACTCATGGTCGCTTTCCGATCAATCGACCGGGAAGCCCCGTTTACGCAGCAATGCGCTGGTGTCGACGTCACGACCGCGGAAATCGCGAAAGCCATCCGCCGGATCGACGGTGTCGCCCACCGACATGATGTGATCGTGCAATCGCTTGGCAATCGCCTTGTCGTAATAGCTACCGGCCTCTTCGAACACTTCGGCCGCGTCGGCGGTCAGCGCGTCCGACCAGAGGTAACTGTAATAGCCGGCGGAATAGCTGTCGCCAGAGAAGATGTGTGAAAAATGGGGCGTCCGATGACGCATCACGATCTCGCGCGGCATCCCGATTTCGGCGAGCGTCTGGCGTTCAAACGCATCGGGATCAATCTCGACATCCCCCGCCAGATGCAGCTTCATATCGACCAGGGCGCTGGCCAGATACTCGACCGTGGCAAAGCCTTGGTTGAACGTGGCCGCCTTTTCAATTTTCTCCAGGAGGGCCGCCGGCATCGGCTGGCCGGTCTCATAGTGAACGGCGAAACGATTCAAGACTTCGGGGGTCGGCAACCAGTGTTCGTTCAACTGCGATGGAAACTCGACATAGTCCCGCGCCACCGACGTGCCGGATTGCGAAACATACTTGACCTTCGAATTGAGGCCGTGCAGGGCATGTCCGAATTCATGAAACAGCGTCGTGGCATCGTCCCAGGAGATGAGCACCACTTCCCCTGGCTCGCCCTTCACGAAATTCGAGTTATTTGACACAATCGGGGTCTTCGGCTGGGTCATATTTTCTTGTCGGCGATAGGCCGTCATCCAGGCCCCGCTACGCTTGCCGTCGCGGGCGTACGGATCCAGGTACCAGAGTCCGACATGGTCGCCAGCGGCGTCGGTGACTTCCCACACGCGGACGTCGGGGTGAAACACGGGCAGGTCGTTGACCTGCTTGAACTGCATCCCGTACAGTTCGCCCGCCGCCCACATCATGGCTTCCCGAAGCTTTTCCAATTGCATGTATGGCTTGACTTCGTTGAAGTCGAGATCGTATTTCGCCTTGCGGACTTTTTCTGCGTAGTATCGATAGTCCCAGGGTTCAATGGTGATTCCGGCGCCTTCATCGTCGGCGATCTTCTGCATGTCGGCGACTTCTTCACGGACGCGCGCGACCGCTTTGGGCCAGACTTTCATCATCAGCTCCATGGTCGCTTCCGGCGTCTTGGCCATCTGCGGTTCCAGTCGCCAGTGGGCGTGAGTCATGTAGCCCAGCAGCTTGGCCCGTTCGGCCCGCAGCTTGAGAATCTCAGAAATGATCGTGTTGTTGTCGTGGCTATCGCCGTTGTCGCCGCGATTGTAATAGGTGCGCCAGACTTGTTCGCGGAGCGCTCGATTGTCGGCGTAGCTGAGGAACGGGTCCATCGATGATCGGGTATTTGTGACTGCCCATTGCCCTTCCTTACCACGGCTTTTGGCAGCACTGGCCATCGCGGAAACGACACTCTCCGGCAAGCCGGCCAAATCGGCCTTGTCGTCGACCCAGGTGACATACCCTTGTTCGTCGGCCAGGACATTCTGGCTAAAATCGGTGAAGAGGCTGGCCAGGCGCTGATTGATCCTCGACAGTTTCGCTTTGTCGGCGTCACTGAGTTTCGCGCCGCGACGGACGAACTGCTTGTAGCGATCTTCGAGCAATCGTTGCTGAGCCAAGTTTAGCTTGGCTTTCTCATCGCCTTCATAGACAGCAGCAATTCTGGCAAAAAGCGGGGCGTTCTGCGTGACCTGATCTCGAAACTCCGCCAGCTTGGGTTCGACAACCCGCTCGACATCCGGGATCGGGCCGAGGTTGAGGTTGGACGAGTGCACTCCGAACAGGGATTCCAGCCGGTCCAGCATGCTGCCCGCCGACTCCATGGCGACGATCGTATTCTCGAAGGTCGGCGGTTCGGGATTGGCGGCAATCGCTTCAATGTCCTTGCCAGCCTGAGCGATTGCGACATCAAATGCCGCCACGAATTCGTTGGGCCGCACCAGATGCCAGGGAGGAACGCCACCGTAGGGACCAGTCCAAGGTTGCAGCATGGGGGACATTTCCTTTGAGTCTCCATTCTCAGCAGCGGCCAGCGGGGCGGTGCCCGCAGCCATCAGGCAAAGTAAAAACAGAATGACTGTCAGCATCCTGAACGGCCTTGATGCGACGTCGACCCCAGCGAGGCCGGGTTGCTCACAACGAGATTCCATTTTGTTTGTGATCATCGAGGTATCCTGGGTTGGCGAGAGTTTCCATCCGACCGGTGTGCACCCAGCTTAGCAAAGTTTCGAGGTTTCAAAACCTACCCACTCATTGGACCTCGACGATTTTGACATTCGCCTGCTTCTGATTGCGACCCAAGTGTTGGACCACTTCGTATCGCAGTTCGACCTGCCGCAGCGGCGGAATGGTGACCGTATATTGGGCCGTCTGGTAGTCATGATGGACGGCTCCGAGGCCACTTCGAAACACGATGTGACCTGGAAACTGTCGACGAACTTCCAGCTCGATCGGCCGTCCCGTGAAATTACGGACGTCCTGTATGTAATACGTATGCTCGTCCCAGCCGGCGACGGAACTATTGACATCGATCGCGATGCGCCCATCGTCGACTCGACGGTAGGTACTTGTCCCGTTGACCTGCATCCAGATATGGTCCCGCCAAACCCGTCCTTTGATCAGATCAAATTGAACTTCCGGATCTGGTCCCAGGTTGATCTCCAGCTTGTCGCCGATTGGAACATACTTGATCGTTTGCGCCGTGAGATAACTGAGTCCGTCGCGACCGTTGTCGCGAAAGACGCGAGCGGCCCCATCGGGTAGAGGGGTCGTGCCCAGTCGCGACTCCTTGTCGTTGCGGATCAAATAAATCCGGACCAATTGCTGACCGTATTCAGGTTCCCGATAACGGTACTGAATTGTCAGTGGAACGCTCACCGGTTTGAGGCTTCGCATCCGTTTGGACCAGCCGTCGGCAACGGTCTCTGTACCTTCAATCGTGAAAATAAAGTACTCGCTGAGACCCTCTTTGATGATTTCCTTTTCGGCAAGTTGCGCCCCACCCCCCATGGCGCCTTGCAAACCGGATCTTGCCTTGGTGTCAAAAAAATACTTGGCGGCCTCGTTCTTCATGCGTTTGCTGAATCCCTCGGCCAGGCCGTTAACCTGGGACATCGGTACCTTCGCCAATTGCGCGATTTTCTCGACCAGATTGATCTTGCCGACAACCAGGCGAATT
>JAUIHJ010000854.1 GCA_030432015.1 bacterium | reverse complement strand
CAGCGTATCGAGCCACTCTTGGGTCTCAGCCGGGTCCGCGTCGGCGACATGTTCAACAAACGGATCCGATTCGATGGCATCATCCTGCGGGACCGTATTCACATCAGACATTAACAAACCTCGTGCAAAAATCAGAAACAACGTGTGATTGCCGACCCGTCGCCAGCCTACCCAGGGATCGCCAACCTGTCGCTGCCCGACCGTTAGGTCGGCGCCACTAGATCACCAGATTCAGGGGACAACCGTTCTGCGGGAGAGGACGCGGTTCGATTGAGCCAGCGTTTGCGCGACGCCGTTTCACTTAATTCTACAAATGCTTCAGAACGTCCGAAATCGACACGGGCATCGTCGCGAAATGTGTCATTCATTCCTGTGCCGCTATTGTCGCAACAAACGGCCTCCGGTCAAAGGGGCTCAAATCCCCCAGGACCGCCTAACCTTGCCAATTATCGAGTACCATCCTTGCCGTTTTCGCCCGGCGCTGGGAACATGCGAGTTACGTGCAACCGGTTCGTGCGCGGAATATCTCGAATTGCTCGGATCCCCCATGCCAGTGGTCGCTGGCAACCTGCTTCCGCAGCGAGACCTCCGCCACCGGAACTGCCAACGCCAGATCTGTCGATTCGACCAACGTTGGCCCCGTTCTTGACTCTTAGCCCCACGCCGTCTGGCCCGCCGGCACAATCGCGCATGAATGCTCCGCTGGAATTGATCACAACGACCGCCTTCGGCCTGGAAGCCGTCGTACGCCGCGAGCTCAAGGGACTGGGATACGAAGGGACCATCGTGGGGCCCGGCCGCGTCCATTTTGCTGGCGACGCCGGCGCCATTTGCCGGACGAATCTGTGGCTCCGCACCGCCGACCGTGTGCTGGTGAAGATTGCGGCGTTTCCGGCGGAAGATTTCGATGCGCTGTTTGATACGACCCAGGCGCTGCCGTGGGACCAGTGGATCGGCCCCGACGCCGCGTTTCCAGTGATCGGCCGGTCGGTCCGTTCCCAACTGTCCAGCGTCCCGGCCTGCCAGCGGGCGGTCAAGAAGGCCACCGTCGAAAGCCTGCTCGCCGCCCACGGGACCGCCGAGCTCCCGGAGACCGGCCCCACCTACAAGATCGAAATCGCGTTGCTCGACAATGTCGCCACCCTGACCATCGATACGACCGGGCCGAGCCTGCATAAACGGGGCTACCGTCAGTTTGCGGCGACCGCGCCGTTGAAGGAGACCATGGCTGCCGCATTGATTCAGCTGAGTTTCTGGCGACCCGAGCGCCCGCTGATCGATCCGTTTTGCGGCAGCGGGACCATCCCGATCGAGGCGGCCATGATCGGTCGTAACATGGCCCCCGGACTGAATCGCAGCTTCACAGCCGAGACGTGGCCCAACCTTGACCCCCGGCTGTGGGACGAGGCTCGCTCGGAAGCCCGTGACCTTGCCCTGGCGGAATTGCCAGAACGCCTGATGGGAACCGACATCGATCCGCAGGTGCTGGAGATCGCCCGGTTCAACGCCGAACAGGCTGGCGTTGCTGAGCAAACCCATTTTCAAGAACGGCCGTTCGACCGATTGACCAGCAAGCGCGCGTACGGGTGCGTCGTTACCAACCCCCCTTACGGCGAACGCTTGGGGGACCACGACGAGTGGGAGACGCTGTACCAATCGATTCCGCTGGTGTTGCGAAAGCTCCCAACCTGGTCGCACTATATTCTGACCGCCTACCCAAAATTCGAGTCCCTGATCGGTCGCTCCGCCGATCGACGTCGCAAGCTCTACAATGGGCGCATCGAATGCACGTATTTTCAGTTTCACGGGCCGCGTCCAACGCGACGGGCCGTGACCGCTGGCGACGCGTCGCACGAACCGGCTGCCACCGACCCGCGTGGCACGAGCGACCCGCGCGGCAATGCCGATTCACCCACTCCCGATCCGCACAACGATGACAGTCTGCACGAAGTTGACAGCGCCGCGGCAACTGACGTCAAACGGGTGCCCGACGCCGAGGCGGAGGCGTCTGAAATTCATCGCGCAGCGGAAGCCCCAGCGCCGGTATCGCCCCCAAGCCGCCCGCCGCGTACGGAACTTAAACCCGTTTTCGGTGGTATTAACGCCAAGGCGAAGGAGCAGGCCGAGCTGTTTCGCAGTCGGCTGCAAAAGCGGGCCAGGCACTTGCGGCGGTGGCCAACCCGTCAAGGGATCACCTGCTATCGACTTTACGAACGTGACATCCCCGAAATCCCGTTGATCGTCGACCGATACGAAGACCACCTGCACCTCACGGAATACGAGCGGCCTCATGAGCGGGACGCCGCCCAGCACGCCGATTGGCTCGACCTGATGCAGCAGACAGCGGCCGATACGTTGGACGTCAAGCGCGGCCAGGTGTTCTTCAAGAGTCGCCAGCGTCAACGCGGCATCAAGCAACACGAGCAGGTCGCCGACGCGCGGCACGGCGTGCTTCGTCACGGGCTCGCGCCGCTCGAGATCGGTGACCGTCTTGAACGACGTCTTCACGAACGACGGCCAGCCGCGGCCGGAGCGCGCGCGTCGCCGCAGCCACGCGAGCGTCTCGCGGTGGCCGGCGTTGCCCGTGCCGAGCGGCTC
>JAUIHJ010000122.1 GCA_030432015.1 bacterium | reverse complement strand
CAGCCACCGCCACTCCAATCTGCCGTGGCAATCAACGGCGTCATACTCTCGGACGCCTGCCGCTGGTACGCCTTTCGTGTCATCACGCTGGACGATGCCGAGCCTCGAACACGCATCCATTGCGAAGTGATCGACCGCGGCCGAATTCGCGACTTCTTTGGCTTTAACCGCGCCATGCACGCCGTCCTGGAGGCGGCAATCCTGGCGACGCGTACCGCGATTCTCCCGCCTGCGGAAATCGAGGCGGATTTTGCGCGGCTGGCGGTCATCGTTGAGAAGACCGCCGGCCCGCGGGAACGCCGTGCCTTCGACCTGTTACGAACGCATGTCAAGACTTCGATCGATGTCCACAAGGCCCCGAAGCTCGGTCGACCAGGCCGCGCGGATGGTTCGGCATAACAGGCCCGCCAACGCTACGACATTTCCACCGGCGTACGCCGGACTGCGAGGAACCCGATGACAACCCTCCCCACAATTGGCTTGATCGGCACCGGCCTGCTGGGGTCGGCGATTGGCGAACGACTCCTGGCCAGCGGATACGACGTGTGCGGATTCGACGTCGACCCGACCCGACTGGCGGCGTTTGCTGCCGTCGGCGGCACGGCCGCCAACACTGCCGCGGAAGTTGTTCGCCGCTGCGACACCATCCTGCTAAGCTTGCCGACCAGCGACATTGTGCTGGCACTGACGGAACAATTGGCGCCGGCATTTCGCCCCGGTCAAACGCTGATCGATACCTCCACCGGCGAACCATCACAAATGGCTTTGATCGGGTCAGCACTCGCACAACAGGAGGTCAACTACATCGAAGCCATGGTGGCTGGATCCAGTGCTCAGGTCAGAGCCGGAGCGGTCGCCCTGTTCGTTGGTGGCGACCAGTTCGCCGTCTCCCGTGCCACACCTCTGCTGAACGCCGTGACACCGACGCACTTTCACCTGGGCGCTGTGGGCGCCGCATCCCGATTCAAACTCGTTCACAACCTGCTGCTGGGTCTACATCGCGCTGTGCTGGCCGAAGGCCTGACGTTCGCCGAATCGCTCGGTTTCGATCCTGCCGAGTCGCTGCGCATCCTGCAACAAACACCGGCCGCGTCGGCCGTCATGGCCACCAAGGGTTCGCGAATGACAACTCGCGAATTCACGCCGCAAGCCAGGCTGTCCCAACATCACAAGGATGTGCGGTTGATTCTGGCCGAGGCCACCGCACACAATTGCCGCGTCCCCCTGAGCGAACTTCATCAGACACTCTTGCAAGAGGCCGAAGACCGGGGCTTCGGCATGCTTGACAATAGCGCCATCATTGAAGTCTTTCGCTCTGCCGAAACCGATCCCACCGCCACGTGAACCCCCACTGCCAGGATGCCGCCATGCGAATGCTACTCGCCGCCTTAATCTTCTTGACAATTTCCGCTCAGCCCTTCTCCCGCCAACCGGTCGCCGCCGGCACCCTGTGGGCCGCCGAAACGGCGCCGCCGTCGATCGGGTTCCAGCAGCGGCCCGGCGAACTGGTCATCACCGTCGCGGGTCAGCCCCTGGCGTCGTACGTTTACCAGGACGCCCAGCACAAGATACCGCGTCCCTACTTCGCGCATGTGAAGGCGCCGGGTGGCGTGCAAGTGACACGTCATCACCCGCCCGTCGCCGGACAGGATCGCATGGACCACGAGGCACTGCACCCTGGCATCTGGTTGGCGTTTGGGGACTTGGACGGTACCGATTTTTGGCGGAACAAGGCGCAGATCGCGCACGTTCGCTTTATCAAGCCACCGCAGGGAGGCGCCGGGCGCGGTTCATTCGTCGAAGAAAAAGAGTATCGCCGCGCGGATCAGTCGGTGATCTGCACGGAGACATTTCACTGTCGCGTTCATGCCCTCAAAGACGGGTTTCTGCTGATTTGGGATTCCGCCTTCCGGTCTGCAGACGCCTTCTATTTCGGCGACCAGGAAGAGATGGGACTGGGCGTTCGAGTTGCAACGCCGCTGAGCGAAATCGAAGGGGGTCGACTATCCGACTCGACCGGACGCCGTGGGGCGTCGGCGATTTGGAGTCATTCCGCAGCCTGGTGCGATTACAGTGGAATCAAAGACGGTCAGTGGGTCGGCATGACGTTGATGTGCCATCCCGAGAACTTTCGCGAGAGCTGGATGCATGCCCGCAACTACGGCTTCGTCGCCGCCAACCCGTTCGGCCGTGCAGCGATGCAGAAGGGGCCGCCAAGTCGCGTGGTTGTTCAGCCGGGCGAGACGCTTCGCCTGAGGTACGCGGTCTGGATTCACGCCGGCCAGCTCGATCAACAATCGGCCAAAGATCGACAACTTCGCAGCGCGGCAGCGTATGCCGATTACTTAAAGCTGGTGGTACCCAACTAAGCGACTCCCGCAAACCGGTCTCGCCCGGCAACCAGCGCGCGCATTTTGGCATCGGCGACCGATCTGGGCAACATCCAAAAACCGCAATCAGGATGCACATAGTGAATGCGATTCTCGCCTAAGACCGTGGCCGCGTGTTCAATGCGCCGCGCCACCTCGTCAATCGACTCAACTTCGTTGTCCTTGATATCGATCACACCAATGCCCAGGCCCAATTCGGGCTTCACCTGCTTCAATCGTTCCAGTTCGTGCTGTGGACGGCGAGCATTTTCCAGGACCAGGTGATCTGCATTCAAGGCATTGAGGAAGGTGATTAACTTCTCGTAGGCGCCGCGCTGAATCGTCTGGCCAACGTAGTTTCCAAAGCAGAGGTGGACGGCTTTTTCCGTCTTTACCCCCTCAAGCACTCGATTGATGCCCGCCGCCGCCAGCGGTCCGTCTTCGGCGTTTCCGGTGACGTTTGCTTCGTCGACCTGAATAATCTCCGCGTCGACGTCGGCGATCTGCGACTTCAAGACATCCGCCAATGCCATGACCAGCTCGGGCAGCGTCTTGTAGTAATCGTTGGCGACCATTTTCGCCAGCATGTAAGGGCTGGTCACCGTGAATTTCTTGGGACGCGTCGTCAGATCGCGATAGAGCTGATAGTCGTCCGCCAGATTCAACGTCCCGGCCGCGATCGGCCCGGTCACAATACCGGGCGGCTTGGCGCGGAACTGGTTGCCCGGTTTCGCACGCCAGGCGTCTAGCTGCGACGTTGCGAGTTTGGCCTGAACGCCCTCCAACGGCTTCACAAAATAATCGATCATGCCGTTGGTTTCGGCATGGTTGACGTCCCAACGATACAGCTCGCCGTCAGCGACCACGTCGATGCCCGCCAGTTCTTGCGTCTTGATCACCGCCAGAATTGCGTCTCGCAGGCTTTCGCGCGTGCTCATCACGCGGAGCCACAGCGGAACCGGGTAACTGCCAACAACCGTGGTCTTCATCATCGATCTAAGTCGCTCAAGGTGCAGCAGGTTCTGAAGAGACGTTCGGGCGTCAGTACGAGTCAACGCCCAGCGACGCGAAATCCCACGCGTCGCGCGATTGCATGGAGTCCATATCCGGCTCGACGGCAAACCCAAAGCCCTGGCATTGTAGCGTGGCAATTTCGAATTTTCCATCGACAACGCGCGGCGCAATCACGCCATGCTGCCTGGCATAGAGGTCGGGATGTGCGGCCAACGCAGCCTCCTGTTCAGCCAGCGGCAGGTACGACAACCCTGCATGGTAGTGGTGACCGTTCCGTTCAATGTGCTGCAACCCTAACGTCGCGACCAGGCAAAGGTCCGATTGCACCGGCACGACCCCCACCGCGCAAAGGTCTTCGCCCGTCATCAAATAATCCGCGCGAACACCCCGGTCGTTTGCCAGCCAGGTGAGTCCGGCGTTCAAGAGACTCTTCACGGGCCCTTTGCAGTTCTTGCTGCTAACGCCGCGGTATCCGAGCTCAATCGCTCGTGGATACGACGCCAACGTCCCGTCCGACTCGTCGATGATCACCGGTTTGGTCGCGGACAATTCCCGGACGCCGCTCGTCTGCGCTTCGTCCAAGGCGATCGATCGCTCTAACGGTTGCTCGACCGCAATCACGTTCTTCCAAAACGTCACCAAGGCGGGATCCGCACGGATCGCTGCGACCAGCCCGTCGAATTCGACGGCGCGGCGATACTGCTCGTTGCCATCCAACGTCACGCCGTATTCCGGCCCCCGGCGGCGTTCGACCACTTCGGCGATCTTTCGCAACCGCGGAAGATCATGTTCCAGGTCGTTGGCAACCTTGACCTTGAAATACCGTAACCCGTCGCGCTGCACATACGCTTCGAGCGATTGCGGAAAACCATCGTCGAGCCGCTCGGTATCAGCCACGTCGGCGCTGGTCAGCGGATCGCTTAGTCCGACGGTGTGGCGGACATAAATCAACGTCGTCGGGGCGTGCGGCAGCCAATCCCGCGGTTCGAGGCCGGCAAGCGAAGGGTGAACGTCGCCGGCGACGATGCCGAGTTGATTGGCGCGCACGACCGTTGCGAAATTGGCCCGGCAGCCGCGACAGATGGCGTCGATCGTCGCCCGTTCGAGCAGGCTCGCACCAAAGCTTGCCAGCAGCGGCGGCAACTGTCGCTCGGCACAGCGCCTGTGCACATGTCGCAGCGCGTCGTACCAGGCTGGAAAGAACCGAGTCGGCGTGGAAAATGCTCCGCGAAAGGCGTCTTCCGCCCAGGCAATTACGGTCAGCATATCGTCGACCTGCTGGGCGAAGTCCTTGTGCGGCGACTTGTCGAACCAACTTGGCGGCAAACAGTCGCCGGCGTACCCCGCGACAAGCCGACCGTCGACTTCGATCTTCGTCCGGACCACTGCCTGGGGACAGCGCGTCAAGCAGGCAGCGCCGTAACGAAATGGCAACCGGGTTGTCGAATTCCGCAGACCGAGTCGTGTTTCCTTAATCGCGACGCGCATGCAAGCTGGAGCGTGGTTGATGGTGGAAGCGTGGCCAACGGCGTGCGGCCTTGATTCGCTGGATGACTCGCGGTCCGTTCAATGTAACAACTCGCACCGCCTCATTCAGCTCGAAATGGCACGAAGGTAGGAGATCAGCTCGTCATCAACCGTCGGCGACGTTTGCCAGATCGCTTCCGACAGTGGGGGTGATTGGCCATTCTGGCGCAGCAAGGAGAGATGGTGTTGCAGCAGCACGCGGCGTTCCCGCGACGTGTGTAGCAGGAAGTGCACCCACAGCCACGCCTCCGCATAGTCCTTTTGTGACATATCGGAAATATCGTGGAGGCTCTCCAGTCGCAGGAGATCCGGTCGCCAACTCGCCGTCTCGACGAGGTCCAACAGTTTTTCCGCATGATCGACGTGGTAGCCATCGTAGCCGCGTGGCACCTCAAAACACTCGGCGAGGCCTTCGTCCAACCACAGGGGCAGGTTAGGCGTCACGGCGTGCAAGTACCCATGTGACACTTCATGGCGGAGATCCTCGGCCACGCGATCACCCCAGTGAGCAAACACGGAAAGGCTGGTGTCGCCTTCGACGAAGAACGCCCGCCGATTGGGCAAGCCGGGAAATTCACTCGTGATAAACGTCTGGTACGTTTCAGCATCGTCGAAGAGGTAAAGATGAATCGGTTCGTCGGAAACGGGGATGTCCAGGGCGGAGACCAAATCGCCCCGAATGGCCAGCAGTTCTTCCAGCAACCGGTGCTTTTGCGGCAGCTTGAAGTCGCTGTGAATCACCAATTGCTCGCGCACCAGCAGCGAGTCCGGCAATGCTGGCCGAGTTCGAAAAAAGGTGCAACCGCTGAAAAGCGGCAGGCAAGTCAAGATCAGCAAGAACGGTCGCAACGGCCCCTCCATGGCGTGTGAAGGGAAGTTTAGCAGACCAGCCCGCCTGGGCGAATGTCAGCTTAGCGGGCGTTCAGAGCGTTTCCGCGCCAAGGGATGGCTCCGCGGTCCCGCCGAGCGGCCGCGGCCGCACCGACTTCTGAGATCGTCGCGAAGCGACGTGCCGCTTCAATCCAAGAACTACGTGGCGGCGGTCTCGTTGCGCAGTTTCGCGGTCTCCCCCGCAATGGCATCTCTGACCCGCGTGGTACATCTGACCCGGCACGGCCTGCGAGCGACGCTTGCTGTCTAGTCATCATATAACGTCTCAACGAGAAATCCCCGCGCCAACTTGAGGCGCCGCTTCACCGTGCTGGCAGAAACGTCCAAGACCTGTTCCGCGATCTGTTCGATTGTCCAGCCGCCGAAATAGTTCAGTTCAAAGACCGTTGCCGCCTCCGGGTGCTCGTTACGAAGCGATTCGAGCGCGTCGTTCAACTCGACGAGCTTCGCAGGATCCGAGGCGGAGGGGGCCGAGGCGTTTTCGGCACGTACCGAATGGCCGTTTTCTCCACCGCCACGTTTCACTGCCATCTTGCGGTGCGCGTGGTTTACCAGCAACTGTCGCATGACGCGGGCGGCGAAAGCAAAGAACTGCTCGCGCCCTTCCCAGTGCAGGTCGCTTGTCGCAATCAACTTGCAGAAAGCGTCGTCGACCAGAATGGTCGCTTGCAGGGAATGCCCCGGACTCTCACGACGCAGTTTGGCTTCGGCAATTCTGCGGAGCCGATCCTCGACCCAACGGAACAACGTATCATTGCCTGCCGGGTCGCCGTTCGCTGCAGACTGAAGCATTGCCGTGATTTCGCGGTCCGTGTGTTGCTTCATAAAAACGCACCCGATCTCGTCCTCTGCGCAAGCTGGCTCGCGTTGGCAAATGCGGCCCAGACGCGTAGCATAGCACGAATGCCGATTTACGTCGAAGCTGGGCTGTAATCGATATCCGGCCCGTTTGCCCGGTGCTGTTGCGACGTCACTTCATCGGCTAATGGCGATTCGCTTCCTTCGTGGAGGAATCGCCAACGACCGCAAGGCAGCAGAACGTGTCCGTGGCTCGTCGGTCCGCGGAACGCGGGCATTCCCTCTTGTCGTTTTCACGCTCGGGGCCCGTTCTATTCGGCGTCATGGCCGCGTTTCTCGTGCGCTTCACATTGCCGCAACAGTGCGTCAATCTGCTCGATCGGGCCGGCAAAACTCCCGCCAAGTTCCTCCAGGATCCGCTTCGACTCGAGAAGTAGTTGTTTGGCGACGCCGTCCTGCCCCCGCGCTAACTCGAAGTTTGCCTGCTTGAATTTGCAGAAGGAGATCTTCTGGAGTGCTGCCGAGGATGTTGCTTCCGGCAATTCGGTCAGGCCAAGAAAATCCTCGTAGGTCGCGGCCGCATCGTGATACACGGCGGAGGCTTCGTCTAAGTGATCGAGCGTGACAAGTACGCTTGCGTATTCATGGGCAATTCCGGCCAGTTGATTGCGCTGAAAGATTTCCCGCGGGGCCCTTTCCACGGCGAGCTTTTGATTTCGAACAGCCTCTCGAAGCAGTTCCGCGGAAGCTTCATGGTTGCCAAGCCCCGCTTCGAGTTTCCCCAGGCTCAAATGTGATTTGGCAATACTCGTTGCCGCATCCAGATTCTGAGGGGCGAAGTCGGCCAATTTCATCTCCAACTCTAGTGCATCCCGCAGCGTCGACACTGCTTCTTCGGATTTTTCGGCGTCACGGAGAACCAGCCCCAGATCGTGTTGAGAATCGGCAAATTGCCGCAAGAGACCGATGTCGTCCGGCCACTGCTGGCACCAAGCGGTGAGGAATTTCACTGCCTCCCGATGATACTCCTCGGCAGACGAAAAATCGCCTTTCCGGCGATACATGTTTCCCAGGTGGCCCAGGGTGGCCGCCAAGCCGATCGCGTTGGAGCGATGACCGTCTCGACCATGCAGTTCGCGTCCGATTTGCAGATCGGCCAGGTAATGTTTCTCGGCCGCGTCCCAATTCTCGACCTCGGTCAACTTGATGCCCAGCCGATTGTGGCAGGTACCGATATCATGGAGCAGGGCGTCACTTACCTGTTCGGATGAGCGGAGTCGGTCGGCAAATTGCGTTGCTTCTTCCAGGTAGGCGTATCCTTGTTGCGCGTCGGCGCGGTCGAACGCCAGATCACTCAGCACGATGAGCGATTCGACGCGTGCCCGCCGCGCATGATCATCGCTGGGGGCCCGCGCGTACCAGCTACTGGCCACGTCGTGCAGTTGCTGGGAAAGCGGCTCGACGGCGGCACTCCCTTCGAGATCGCGACGGCAAAGAAGGAGGTAGCGCCGCGTGTCGAAATGGAGTCGTTCGAGCGCGTTGTCCGCCCCACCTGCCGGCAGCAACACCTGCAGATCGTCGAGATTGGTTTGCAGTAAGCGTCGCGCTTGCTCCAGGTCGCCGACTTCTGAGCGGAGCAGTCGCGACAGCAGCAATCGCGCCCAGATCGCGCTGCGTCCCGCCCCTTTCGTTTCTTCGGCATTGGCGAGCAGATCTTGGAGGCCCGCAATGGGCGAACTGAGGAGACGACGACGCATCTCTTGCGTCCCGGGCGTGTCGGACAGTTCGTCTTCGACCGCACTGATCATCGAATTGTGCGCAGACAGGGCATTGTGGAACCGCTCATCGGCAAGTCTTGTCATTTCGCTCGCGACCCGATCTGACGAGCGGGCTCGTTCTATGCTGGTCGAGAGCAAAACGCCGCCGATTGCCAGGACGAGAACGAGGACCAGCGACATACCCGACAATCCCGGGTGGCGACGGATCCACAGCGAAGCGGCTTCCATCGGAGAGTAGCGATGCGAGGGGACGCGGTCGTTGGCCAGCCACGCTTCGACGTTCGTACGAATCTCCGCTGCCGAGCCAAACCGGTCCGGAACGCTGCGCGACAACGCTCGTTTGCAGATGGAGTCCAATTCATGGGGTACCGACGGCTTCACATGCGCTGCGGAAGGAACGGGTGAATCTTTGAGCCGTTGACCGAATGCCCGGAGTTCCCTGGCATCGCTACCGTTGATCGCTTTGACCGCCACGCGATTGGGAGCCTGTCCGGCCAGTATCTCAAACAGGATCGCGCCGAGGCTATAGATATCACTGTGTCGGTCGACCTGTGCCCAGTCACCACAGGCCTGCTCGGGACTCATATAGCCCAATGACCCCATGATCGTACCGTCGAGAGTCGCGCCGAGATCAGTTTCCTCCGCCGTTCGCTTGTCCGACGGCAGGTCGTCACTCGCATCAAGTTGCTTCGCCAGGCCCCAGTCGACGACGAGGGTCTCGCCATATTTTCCGAGCATGATGTTTTCCGGCTTCAAGTCCCGATGTGCGACGTTCTGATCGTGCGCGTAGGCGATCGCGTTGCAGACATCAATAAATTGCTCCAGTAAGCGGCGAAAGGCGAGCCCGCGAAAATCAAGCCGGTGCGGGTGGACCACGGGAGCCGCCTGTCCGGCTGCGATGTCGCCGGTGGTCGATTGGTTCGCGTCTGGCCGCGCGTCGGCACGGTGAAAGCGAACAATCGCCTCGTTGAGGCTTTCTCCACGAATGAGCCGCATGGCGTAATAGGGTTGGCCGCCGGAATTATGGCCAAAACCGTAAACCGGGACGATGCTCGGGTGCTCCAAGTGACCTGTGATATTCGCCTCGCGCGTGAAGCGTTGGCGATTGACGGGGTTGTCGACCTCCGTCCGAATGCGCTTTAGCGCCACCTCGCGATTCAGCTCACAGTCCATCGCGACGGAGACATCTCCCAATCCCCCTCGCGCAAAAGGCCTGAGGGCGCGGAACCTTGATGTGTCCCTGAAAACGTCGGGCGGATCCATCCCGCCGATCGGCCCCTTGGGGGCATTGGTCATGGAGCGTGTTTCCACCTGGCCGCGGTCCTCCTCCATGTCGGTCTCGAATTCCGCGAGGATCGACGGCGGAACCCCCATGGGCTCCTCGAGCAAGCCCCGCGCCTCGGCTCGCCGATAGGCGTTGAGGAGCTGCACGACACGGGCCACGACCTCCGGTTCCGCAGAGCAACGATCGGCCAGGAATGCGTCGGCCTCACGTTCGGACATCTCGCTGGCAGCAGCAAACAATTCTTCGACTCTCGCGGAAAACCCGTCTGACATCACCGCACCACTCCCGTCATTGTCCCATGTTGATCTGCAGAGCCCGGCCTAACTCTACACGTTCGGCCGTGAGCTGGCCCCTGCCGGCCTGGATTGGAGCAAATTCCCGCCCCCCCCAGCGGTCGCTGCCCAAAATTTCCTAAGGAATTCCTGAAAAATCCCTGTTGCGCTGAACCATGTCAAGCACTTTCCCTGCATACCCCGTTAGACACCAGGGGCTCGCATTGCGGGCCGCCACGCTTCAATCGCCTGGAACCCCTGCGATTTCGCGAATCATCGTGATCCCCCAATCCTAACCACGGCCATACACGAACCAAAATCGAGGAAGAAATGTTGTTGCCAAATCTTCGCCGGCAGACGAGCCGCCCGCATCACCGAACCCGCCGCCCCAGCACGTCTCGAGCCCGCAGGTCCAAGCAGCGCAATTTCCTGAGATTCGAGCCCCTCGAACCACGCCAACTCCTCGCCGCCGATCTCCTCCTGTCCGGCGATTCGATCCACGAGAATGCGGCGGCAGGCTCCGTGATTGGGGAAGTCACTGTTGTTGACGCCGCATCGGAACGTTACCGATACGAGCTGGTCGACGATGCGGGCGGGCAATTCGAGTTGGCTGGTACGCCCGGTCCCGATGAATTCCGCAGCAGTGTGACCATCGTTGTCGCACCCAACGCCTCCCTCGACTACGAGGCAGATTCCAGCCTGTTCGTCCGCATGCGTGCCACCAATGGCGCCGGGACCTCGGTTGAGGAGCAGTTTAGCATTGACATCGCCAACGTCGAGCCGGATCCGGGGCCGCCTGAGTCCGCCAGCATTCCCACGCTGAGTGGAGGCGACGTGGCCAGTGGAGCGTGGTTTGCCGTCTTTGACCCCGTCAACACATCTGATGTATTGACGCTCACCCATCCTGAAGCCACCGTGCCGCAAAACGTGACTCCTTGCTCAGGCGTGAGTTGTAGGCCAAGATTCGTAACCTATACGCGCTCGATCACCTTGTATGACTCAGGCAACGACGTCGCGGCCGAGGAGACCAAGTCGGTCACTGTCCACTGCACCGCGGACAGTCGCTATGGGCGGATTACTTGCCCCGCGACCAAAGTCGGGCCCTTTGCCGTCACGCTCCCGGAATCTAACGAAACGATTGAGGATCGTGTCTTTCGCGTCGTGACGCCCGCCGGCGACGCCACGCTGAGTGCGGCTCCGCGGAACGAGCTTGATGGCGTCCTGGTGACGGGCTTACAAACCATCAAGGAGACCGCGACTGGCGACGAACTGGTTGGGCACCTTGCCGTGAATGACCCGGACGCGACGCGGACGAGCCACCGCTTCGAACTCGTTGACGATGCGGGGGGCAAATTCGTTGTCGATGGTTCCGTCATTCTTGTTGCTCGCAATCCAAACTTCTCAGCCAATACAAGCCTATCCCATACCATTCGCGTTCGAGCGGTTGACGACACCGACGCCAGTGTGGCGGCGGAAGCGGAGATCGAAGTAACGATCGAGGATGTTATCAACGACCCGCCAACCGCCATCACGCTGTCGCAGTCGACGGTCGCCGAACACTCGCCGATCGGTACGGAGGTCGGCATGGTTCTGGTGGCTGACCCGGATATCATCGACACGCACACGCTGACACTGATGGATGATGCCAATGGCCGATTTGACCTCGTCGATGGTCGCCTGATCGTGGCTCAGAGCAACAGCCTGGACTTTGAAAGCCAGCAATCCTACGACGTGACGGTTCATGCCATTGACTTGGGCAAGAATGAAATTCAAAGGACGCTTACCGTCTCCCTGACCGATATCGCGGAGGGTTCCATTGAGGGCCGGTTGTGGCACGATCGCGATCGCGACGGCCAGGCAGGAGCAACGGAACTCGGACTTGTCGGACGGATCGTCTACGCGGACTACAACAATAACGGCCAGCACGATCCGGGTGAGCCGCATGCCACCACGCGCGGCGATAATCCAGCGACGCCGAATATCGATGAATCGGGTAGCTATACGATCGATAACTTGCCGCCCGGCCAGCATATCATCCGCCTCGCCGCTCCCGCGGAATGGACCGTCACGTACCCCGTGGCGCTGGCGCCCGCATCCAATGCTTTCGTCCAGGCCGCACTGCCAGCGGCCGTTGGTCCTGTCCGTCCAATTGAGTTGACCAGCACGGCTTCCGATGCGCCCGTCTACATGGCCGGGGTGCGCACCCCCGTTCCGACGACGGAGTTGTCGGTGTCGACGGCCGAATCCAGTGGTCTGATCCGTCTGGATGAATTCCGCAGCGATCCGCGGTTTTCTGGCATCGCCGGCACGGGATTTACCATCGCCGTCTTGGATACGGGGATTGATCTGAATCATCCGGCATTCGGACCGGATGGCAACAACGACGGGGTTGCCGACCGCATCATCCACAATCAAGACTTTGCCACGCGCGGCCCCAATGCCGACGACGTCCAAGGGCACGGAACCAACGTGTCGTCGATCGCGGCATCCTCCGATCCAAACCATATGGGCATGGCGCCCAATGCGAACATTGCGGCGCTGCAGGTCTTGGACGACTCCGGCTCGGGATCGTTCGCGTATCTCGAACGTGCGCTACAATGGGTGATCGACAATGCATCCTCGCATAATATTGTTTCGGTCAACATGTCCTTGGGCGATGGAAGCAACTTTACGACACCGCGCGATCCCTATGGCATCGGAGATGAGATCGCCCAACTCCATTCGATGGGCGTGATTGTTGTTTCGGCGGCCGGAAATTCGTTTCACGAATACGACAGCCCAGGCGTCTCCTATCCCGGCGCGGACCGCAATTCCCTGGCGGTGAGTGCCGTGTGGGCCCGTTTTTCTGGGGCAGCGGCGCGATCGATTATTCAACCGGAGCGGACCGCATCACCAGCTTCTCGCAGCGGCACGACACGCTCAGCGACATTTTCGCACCGGGAGCTCGCATTACCGGTGCGGTTCCCGGTGGTGGGTTCGACGCGTATTCCGGGACCAGCCAAGCGGCCCCCCACCTCGCCGGGATTGTCGCGCTGGCCCAACAACTTGCTCAGAATGAACTGGGCCGCCGGCTGTCACCACTGGAGTTTCAGTCCCTCATTCGCTCAACCGCGGTCACCGTCACTGATGGCGACGACGAAGACGACAATGTCACCAATACCGGTTCCGTGTTTCCACGCATCGACATGTTCGCGTTGGGCGAGGCAATCCTGGCCCTGGGTGGAGGCGGCGGAGGCGGTGGGAGCGACAAGACGCCAAGCGATGGCTTTTGGACCGTCGAGGTCAGTGAAGACGAGACGGTCGAAGATGTGGACTTCGGCGTCCTTGCGGGACCGTTTCAGAAGGTGTGGGCAACGACCAATACTCCCAGCGCCGTGTCAGGCGCCGTGGTGGATGTCGCGGTCGACTATTCCACGACGGACCAAAACAACGCACTGTCGGGCATTGGGTTCAGGATGCACTTTGACAGCCAGCGACTTGCCTTCACCGGAATTGAAAACCTGTTCTTGCGCAACAAGGTCTCGCCACCTGGGAATCCGCCCAGCGTTACACCGGTCGATGATGTGAATGATTTTGACAACAATCCCGAAACCGATACGTTCATTGAGTTCCGCTGGTCTGACGTATTTCTCAGCGATTGGCCCAACGAGCCGTTGCCGCTTCGCCTGTTTGATGCCAGTTTTCGCGTCGTGGAGGGCTTAGCCGACGGTGAAGCAAGCGTCGTGGACTTCAGCCCCATCGAGACCGCACCGGGCTACAATTTCCTGGGCGTCCCGTTGCAGGTTGGCATTGCAGCCGCTGATCTGGATGCCGACGGAGACGGACGTGCATTGGCGCTCAGCGATGGCATTTTGATGTTTCGGTACCTCTTTGGGCTGGCAGGCGACGACTTGATCAAAGGTGCGGTGCCGCCCGAAGCCCGCCGCGCCGAGGCCGCAGAGATCGCTTCCTATCTGGATTCCGTTCGTCCCGTCTTGGATGCCGACGGCAACGGCGCCGAACTGGCGCTCAGCGACGGCATTCTGCTCTTCCGATATCTCTTTGGCTTGCGAGGGGAAGAACTCACGGCGGGGGCGGTCGGTCTGGGCGCAACCCGAACCACGTCCGAAGCGATCGCCGCCTACCTGGCTGAATTTACTCGCGAAATAGGCCCTGGCGCCTTCAGCCATGATGACGG
>JAUIHJ010000121.1 GCA_030432015.1 bacterium | reverse complement strand
ATCGCTGGTTCACACGCTACCTGCACGGCGTGAAGAACGACGTCGAAAAAGACCCGCGAGCGTGGATCGTGCGTGAAGGCGATACGATCGACAAGCCAACGCCCTACGACGACTACCCGAATCCGGCCGCTTCGCCCGTCCGGTTTTACTTGGCCGCAGGTGCCCCCGAGCAGGGTAAGTTGGTGACAGCCTCGCAGCCGACGCAAGGCAACGAGACGCTGGTCGATAACTTCTCCTTCAGCGGCGAGACGCTGGCCCGGGCTGAATGGACGGAACATCGATTGATCTTCGTCACGCCACCCTTGACGAAACCGGTCCACCTCTCGGGAACGCCGCGCATCGCAATCAAACTGGCCAGCAACAAGCCGGCCGCCAACCTGTCCGTCTGGATGGTATCGCTGCCTTGGACCACCGGGGCGAAGTCCAAGATCACCGACAACATCATTACCCGCGGTTGGGCCGACCCGCAAAATCACCGCTCGCTCACCGAAAGTGACCCGCTGGAACCCGGTCGGTTTTACGAAATGACGTTCGATCTTCAGCCCGATGATCAGGTCATCGCCAAAGGGCAGCAGATCGGGCTGATGATCTTTTCGAGTGATCGAGATTTTACGCTGCGCCCCACTCCCGGTACGGAGCTGACGGTCAACCTGGATGCAACGTCGATTACCCTGCCGATTGTCGGTGGTCGCGCGGCGTTTCAAGAGGCCTTGGTGGAATCCGACGAGAACGAGTGAGCTTGAACCGAAGAACGAAATGGTCGAGTGCAATTCGGCGACCATCCGGGACCGGCTCGTTTTTCGCCGCCCATTAGATCCAACTGCGGAAAAACGGCCTGTCGGCCAAAAAGGTGCCTGGCCCGCTGACGGGGTGCGCTGCTGACGGGGTGCGCTGCTGACGGGGTGGGCGCTGCGGAATTGCGCTCGACCAATTAACTAGCCGTTTTCAGGTCGCTACGCGATATCGTGCGACAGGACCATCTCGGAAGTTTGCTGAGAGCAAGATATGTCAGTGCGAGTTCACGTTGTGGGAGCGTACGGAGCGGAGGAGTCCGAGTTTCGAGCTGCCCTTGATACGATCGGTGATGAGGGAAACGGGTCCCAGCGGTTTCGTATGGGATCAAGCGGCAAGTGGATGTGGGCCAATGCGAGCGTCTGGCACGTCGGCAGTTCGGCGATTGACGCTGCGCTCAGTACGCTGTCCGCTCCCGCGCTGCGCGTGACGTCGTCCGACGGCGTGATGTGGATGATTGCGATCACCGGTGCGGGGCGAGACCGCTTCCATGGCGCCCATCACTTCACATATGTGGGCGAGGCGCCGGCGGAGTTGGACCAGAGCGAGGCCGACGAGGACGACGAATTCCCCGCCGATGAGCTGGACGAGGTGGCGGGAATCAACAAGTTCATCCCCGAGCTACAGTTTCTTTGGGATGCTGACGAAGAAGCTCGGCTCATGAAGGAATACGCCGAGGAAGAGGCGGCGACCGTTGAAGGGCTCGATGACTACACAGACTACGGTGTCTCACTGCCGGACGCTGTCGTCCAGGAAATGAAACGGAATCCGGCGCGCGCTGCCTACACGGCTTTCATGAGTCATGGTCAGCAGATTGTCGACGCATTGGATGAATTTGGCTTTGAGTTTGATCGTAATGCAGTGTTCACGCTCCTGACCGTCGGGCCAATGACCGAGCGGGAATTAGACTCCGATGTCGGCAACATGCAACGCTTTCTGGAGGCGTTGGGAATCGAGGGTGTGTTTCTGGATGAGCCCGAGCCTTTAGCAGGGGATGCGGACGAAGCTGAAATCCAGGGGGCCGAGACCAGGGATTGGTCAGATTACCCACCCGACGCGCTGTTCGAGAAGGTGCAACCGCTGCGGGCCGAATGTGCGCTGAGCCAAATTGTGGGCGGGAACGTCAACGTCACGCACCTTGCCTGCCTGCATCGAATGTCCCATCTCTTTGCCGAAGACCCAGTGACCTCCCTGGTGGTCGAATTGCCCGCTGCGATCACCCCACAAGTGGAATCGTGGTGCGATCTTTCGGGGTTGGAAGTCCAGCACGTCGGCACCCAATGGCAGTTCTGCTTTGAGACATGTCATTGGTGGTCCGACGTCGAAGATCCGCAAGAGCTTGACACCAATGGCCTCACGGAGGCACTCGGTTCTTTTCCGCCCGGGACGCGCATTGAGCTGACGTGTGTTGTCGATGGGCTGCGAGAAAAGTGCCATCGCTACGTCGGGACCATCGGCAGCGACCGATTCGTGGTCGAGCGGGCTTATCCGGCGGTGTCCGCGGAGATCCTGGGTGAAGCGTTGGAATTGGTTGCGCAAACCTTGGGTTCGAAATCGATCAAGGTCCTTTCCGCGGCAGAAGAAGAAGCGGCCAGGCACGCTTACCAGCGATCGGAGGGTGAGGCGCTGAAGATGCGTAACAGTAAGATCATGCCGGAACCGGGCAGCCGAGAATGTGTCGTCCAGGCGCTCATGCTGGAGCGGTTCAAGGAGCGAGGGCCATGGGATACCGCCGGCGCCTGCGAGTTGATCGACGCGGATTGGCAGATGTACGAAGAGGTCGCCAATCCATCGAAAGAGGATGCAGCGGATGAACTTGGGTCCGACGGGCAAGCCGACGAGGCGGGCGAATTTGATCCAAGCTTCACGGCAATGCTCCAGGCGATGAGCAACGCAACGGTGGAATTCAACGAAGCGAAAAAGGTGCCGCATTCCAGCGACGTGCTTTACGAGGGCCAGACCGGAAAATTCCTGCGCGCATCCATGGCCGACCTCACGCATATTCCTCGGGACCGATTGCAGGAGCACGACGCCACGCTGGCTCGGCTGGGTTTTCGCCCCATCGTCGATTCGGTCGGCGATGTCGATCAACGACAGGAATTAACACGATGCTATGGAGGGCACTCGCAGGCGATTTCGCTGCTCGGGCATCGCAACGAGAATAACCAGTTCGGTTGGGTTGAGGACAACGACGGCGCGACGTTGGTGGACTTCTCCCGTGGGTCGATGGAATTCCACACGGATTTCGAGGATGGTTCATCCCTCGTCACCTCGTCCGTCGACACCGTGACCTCCCAACCCCATGCCGGGATCTATGTTCGATCCTACGAAGGCGTGCCGGTCACGAGGCTCTGGGAAAAACACCTCGATGGCATCCAACGGTTTAACGAGCACCGCCAGACGCAACCGGTCGACCACATGCGATTCAGCGATCCGGCGAAAATGATGGCCAGGGCGGACCGGCTATTTGCGAGGTTTCTGGGGCTGAATTGATCGCGAACTACTCTCGGATCAGGAATTGAATTTCTGTCAGGTACTTCTTGGGATTCCCTTTGAAGATCATCCCTGGCCCCTTGATGTACACCTCGCGCGTGGGCCGCTGTATCTCGTATCCGCGTTCGGTGGCGTAGGCGAGGATCTTCCCGTACGATCGCCCTAGCTCGTCGTAGGGCCCCTTGTGCAACAGTGAAACGCAACGGCCGCCGGCCAACTCCCGCACTGTGACATCCCCCGTGCCGGTCCCCTTCTGCTTCGCCCCCTGCCGCATTGGCAGGCAGGCTTCAAACTCCGCGTCCTCCTCTTTGTATTCGTCATCGTACTGCAGCAGTAGCGCCTTGCCACAGATGTACCTCCCATATTGCTTGCCGATCTGAGCGAAGCCGCGACCGCAATCGCTATACCGGCCCGTCATTCGCACGCCGGCAATGAGCATGGAATCGACCGTCTTTTCCTCGACTTCATACGTTGCTGCTTTCATCGCCACGCGGGCCTCCCTTTCTTCACTGATGATCTGATCCAAAGTCTTGCTGATCGTCCGATACTCACGCAACTTCAGCTGAACCGTTTGCCGCTGCCGCTCGAAGTACTCCAAAATGTCTTCGCCATCGTGGTAACTGCTAAGAATCTCCTTAATGTCGGCGAGCGTGAAGTCAAGTTTGCGAAGCTGACGGATGAGCCGCGCTGTTTCGATTTTTCCTTCGGCGTAGTAACGGTAGCCGGTTTGGGAATCTACCTGTGTGGGCACCAAAACACCCTGCTCGTGGTAGAAACGAAGTGTCTTCACCGGCAAATTTGTAACTTTCGAGAACTCACCGATGCTGAACACGGTTGACTTTCCTGCTGATGTTGGAATCCGAGTTTGGTTGTTTCGAACATCGTACGGCCTCCAGTAGGAGGAGAGTCAAGCGGGGAAACGAAAAAAAGGACGACCGACCTTGCGGCCCGGGCCGGCGCCTTGCTGGCGGCAGTGCGGCCGCGATGCGACACCAGGAGAATTTGCTTGAGTACGTCACTGCGTTCGGCTAGGATCGGGCGGAACTCCCATGTCTTATGTGTCTATTCTGCGACGTTGGCGTGGGGCGAGGCCACCGGCTGAATGCTGACCGACAGACGGCGATACCGTTGGCGCCATCCTCGTTGACTTACTCTGGCCCGACGGAGGTCCCCCACGATGCGCTTCAACTGGAATCGCTGCCTGTCCCCCGCAGACGCTTTGAGATCGAAGAAGGTGCGTCGCCACGCGTCAACGCGAAGCGTGCGCAGCCGGTCACTGTTCCTTGAGCCGCTCGAAATGCGGCTTGTACTGGCCACGTTAACCTGGGTCGGAGACGTCGACAGCAACTGGAATACGGGGGCCGCAGGAACGCAAGTTGAGAACCTCAGCGAGCCGTTCATGGGAAATGGTGTCGTCGGTTCTCCGACAACCACGATTGCCCAGTCCTTTACGACCGACAGCAGTAGTTACTTGCTGGATAGCATCACGCTGCATATGAATTTCGCGACGCCTGACCCGATTGGCTTTAACCTCGCGCTGCATGCGGACAATGCCGGCGAACCGGGCGCCCTGATCGCCAACCTGAGCGGTGACACGAGTCCGGAGTTTGGTCAGTTTACCTACACCGCTGGCGGCGAAGCGCTGGCGGCGAATTCGACGTTCTGGGCGGTGGCCACCGTGACCGGCGGAACCTACGATTGGGCGATCACTGACACAAATAACGAAACCAGTCTCGGCGGATGGACGATCGGCGACGCCCTGTCGTTCGATAGCGGCACCGGCTGGCGGACAAACCCGGCCGAAACCCGGCTCGCCGTCAACGCCACGCCGAGCTCCCCCGATACGAATTGGGACACGGATACCGTCCCGGCCGACGGTGATACGCTGGTCTTTCCGGCGAGCGGTGGTAATCAGTCGACCAACAACGACACACCGGACGGCAACAGCTACACCTTGCAATTTACGGGTGGCGACTACGTCGTAGATGGCAACTCGGTGACGCTTGACAATCCCGGTATCGACATCGACTCGACCGGTGGGGTCCACCGCATCAACGCCAACTTGGTCGTCAATAATTCCGAGATGGTGATCGGCCCGTTCAATGACAATTTGCGGATCGACGGTGTGATCAGTGGCGTGGGAGGCTTTACCAAGACCGGCAACGGTCAGCTCTCGCTCAACGGTGACAATACGTACGACGGCGACACCAACCTGAACGAGGGTAATATTTTTCTCGGTCATGATGACGGACTGGGTGACCCGGGAGTGACCACGGTCACCAACCTGGGACCATTGACATCGTTGTTCATCAACCGTCGCACAGTCGACAACGAGACGCTCAACCTGTCCGGCTTTTTGGGGCTCGGAGCCGGGGTTGTTGATGCCACTTGGGCGGGCACGATCGATGTCAGCGGCAACGGCGCCATGTTCGTGCAAGGCACTTCGAATTTCCTGACGATTTCGGGGCAGGTGACCGGCTCCGGAGATGCAAATATTTCCGCTGGCGGGACGGTTGTCTTCACGAATCCGGCCAACGATTACACCGGAGATACGTACATCACGGCGCACCTGGCGTTGGGTGCCTCCGAAGTAATCCCGAACACCAGCGATGTGAACATTGCGGCCAGCTCGTCGCTCGACCTGCGTTCCTTCACGGAGCAGATCGATGCCCTCACAGGCGACGGCATTGTCGAATCGAGTGGTGGGACCGGGGCGCTCACCGTCGGGACGAGCAACGGATCGGGAACGTTTGGCGGAACGATTCAAGACGGTTCCGGGGTGGTCAATTTTCATAAGGTCGGCGCAGGCGAGCAAGTCCTGACGGGCAACAGCAGCTATTCCGCGCATACCAATGTTCTGGGAGGAATGCTGACGGTCGTCGGGTCACTTGCGACCAGCAACGTAAACCTGTCTGGCGGCGCGGCGCTGCGGGTGACGGGTTCCGTGGCGGCCGGGAACGTAAGTATCGCTAACCTTGCAACGTTGGAAGGCACGGGCACCGTCAACGCGACGATCCAGATCATCTCGAATATGCTCCCTGGCGGTACGATCTCGCCTGGGCTCAGTCCTGGCGTACTTTCCACCGGCAGCGTTGACCTCGAGAAGCAGACGCTGGCCATCGAGATCGACGGTGCCACGCCCGGTGTGCAACACGATCAGTTGAATGTTAACGGGACCGTCGCCATCAACAATGCGAGCCTGCAACTTAGCGGTTCGGCAAACCCCAGTCCCGGTGATTCGTATGTGGTGATCAATAACGATGGCGGCGACTCGGTATCTGGGACCTTTCTCGGCTTACCGGAGGGTGGCGTCATCCCCAACTTCCTGGGCTCAGGATTCGCGGCGACCATTACCTATCAAGGTGGAGACGGAAATGACGTCGTGCTCAACCTCGAATCGCGGACCGATCTGCCCGGCATCTACATGAGCTTCACCACCACCGGCGTTGTCGATGGCCTCCTGTTCCGCAATGAAGACATCTTGAGTTTTGACGGTAACAACTGGTCCTTGCACTTCGATGGCTCAGACGTCGGGTTGCGAACGGCGGATATCGACGCTCTGCACGTTGAAGCGGACACAAGTATCTTGATGAGTTTCCGCTCGCCCATCTATCTCCGCGACGTGGGGCGCGTCGATGATTCCGACATTGTCCGATTCAGCCCATCATCGACGGGTGAGAACACGGCCGGCAGTTTCAGTATGTTCCTGAGGGGAGCCGACCTGGGCCTGACGACGTCCCTGGAAGACGTCGATGCGATTGGCCGCGATTCGAGTGGCCGGCTTGTCGTCAGCACGTTGGGTACGTTCAGCGTGCCCGCCACTTCGGGTGGAAGTCTGGCCGGAAGCGGCGAGGACGTGATCGTCTTGAACGGAGGTGTTACAACCGGCGATTGGGAACTGCTCTTTGACGGATCGACGGCAGGCTTGACAGCGAGTTCCGAAGGCATCAACGGCGTCGACATTCAGCCAAACGGCGATCTGAATTTGGTGACTCGGGGCAGGTTTTCCGTCCCCGGACTCGCTGGCGACGCAAACGACATTTTTACCTGCAATGGTGGCGGGCCCTGCGGGTATGCCCTGCTTTTCGAGGGCGACGCGGAAGGACTCCGCTTCAAACGGATCGACGCGATTTCACTGGTTGCACGCAACACGATTCGACACGCCCCTGGCGGTCCGGGCGCTCTGCCCGCGGTTTACCATGCGCCCCCTTCACCACCGTCCCCGCCCCCAGCATCACTCATTAATCCACCGCGCACGGAGGCCAGCGGCCACCCAGTGATGCCGGTCGCCGACGATCCGAGCAGGGACCAGCCAACCAACAGTGGGCCAGTCACGATCGGGCACGTTAACGCCGCTCTCGCGAGTCGCCTGCAGGATGGTTTCGACGCCGAGGACCTGGCGATCGAACTCGATGACGAAGAGAACTGGAGCGAAACCGTCGACGAAGTCTTCGCGGACGGGTCCGAATTCTGAGACGCAGCGGATTTCACCGCGCTGACCTGGAAACGGTTTGCCCGGCACTCGCACCAGACACGCACTTCGTAACGCGTCAGCCCGCGCAACGCAGCGTCAGCTTCGCCAATTCCGGGGCGCAATTGATGCGGATCGGGTCCAGCCCGGACAGACCACGGCTGACGTGCATCAGGGTCGGTGCTTCGTAAAATAAGCCGCTCGCATACTTGACGCCGTACAAGCTGGGGGAAACGACTGGGCCGATGACGGGGAAGCGAATTTGCCCGCCATGCGTGTGTCCTGCCAGCATCAGGTCGAATTGGCGTTTGCGCGCCCACCGCAGTTGGTCGGGGGAGTGTGAAAGCAGGATCCGGAAGGTCTCGGCACCCTGCTGGTCGGCGGCGAGTTCGCCGGCCGGCCGAAACCACGGGAGTTCGTTCCCAGCCAGGGCGACGCGTTGTCCGGCAATTTCGATTTCGTGTGTGCGTCCGGCAACTTCAATCAACCCCGCCTCGCGCAGTGTGGACCGCAAGCCGGGTACGTCGGTGATCCGCTTGTCGTGGTTCCCCAGGACGAAATAGACGCCGTGCCGGCTCTGCAAACGACCCAACGTCGCCGGGATCCAGTCGATGCACTCGTCCGTGTCAACGATATCACCCGTTACCGCCACGATGTCACAGTCCAGTTCGTTAGCACGGTCGATCACATATTCGAAATACTCGCGTTTGATCTTTCCCGTGAAGTGGAAATCAGACAAATGCCCGATGGTCAGGCCCTCCAGGGCCGATGGCAAACGCGGGTGGCTCAGCACTTTGTCATGGATATAGAGTTCGCCAAGCTGATTCCCCGGGATCTTGGACAGAAGCAACGCCCCCCGTGTTCCCACCACGGCGTGGCCAAGCTCACGCGACACATCGACTTGCTCCGTGTGATTGCTCAACGGTTGCAGCAGTTGCAAATCGGTGACTTTCCTGACGGACCAAATCACCGGAATGAAGATCGCGATCCCGCAACAGACAAACGCATAGCCCGCCAGTACCGGGTATTCCGTCAGCAGCGCTGCGAAGCTCGCGTGGGCACGAAATCCGCCGAGCATCCATCCGGTGACCGCCACGGGGCCGGCGACCAGGAATAGCACGTGCACCTTCTCCAGGGCGCTGATCAGGCGGCATGGAAAGGGCAGGGCATGGACGCGGTTGAACATCGCCACCCAAAGTGCGGTGTGGCCAAAGACGAAGCCGGAAATTAGCAGAACGTCATTTAGCGATACCATGAGGCAGGCACTCAAAGCGAGTTCGGGCTTAGTGATCGGCGGCAATGCAATCCGCCGTCGCTGCCTCAGGCCTGCGGCATTACGCGGTATGCATCGCTAATGGTCTCGATCGTCTCAACCAGTTGGTCGAGGCGGAAGGGCTTGTACAGCACAGCCTTGGGGTGCAGGCCTGCCTTCCGTGACTTGACAATCGAATGGCCAGGATCGTACCCGAAACCGGTCATTAGGACCAAGGGCACTGGGTCGACCAACTCGGTGAGTTTGACGAGAAAGTCGTAGCCGTTCATGTCGGGCAGACTGATGTCGGCGATAATCACGTCATACCGATCGCCAGGATCCCCGTTGCGAACCATGAAAATGGCTTCGCCGCCGGCGTGTGCCGTTTCCACTTCGCAGCCGTGACGATCCAGCAAGGCATGGGCATCGTTACGAACTCGCGTGTCATCATCCACGACGAGGACCCGCAAACCTTGCAGTTTGGCGTGTCTTGCGGCGTTCGCCGACGCAGGGACAACCTCGGCCGGGGCCATTTTTCGGCCGACCCGGTGAATCACCTGCTTGATATCGCGAGCGTTTCTCAGGATCCGCTGCAGACGCTCGACCACTTCGGGCTCATGCCCGATGTAATGTTCCATGACATTGACAGCGTCATTCAGAATCTCGTCGACCGGCAGGGCCACGGCGCCGTGAATCGCCTCGACACTCTCTTGCGCCGTGCTAGCACGCTGCGCGACCATCAGTTCGAGCGTGTTGAGTGCCATCGCGACGTCACGCGCGAAGATCTCCAGGAACTGAAGGTCGATCTCGACAAACGCACGGGGTTCAGGACTCTCGACATTAAAGGTCCCCACCACCTGATCGTGCAGAATCAGCGGTACGGTCAGCGAACTCTTGGCGCCTTCGAAGGCTTGCAAATACAGAGGATCTTCGGTGGTGTCCTCGCACATGTAGCTCTTGCCGGTGGCGGCGACAAAGCCGGTGACACCGTTGTCTTTGGGGCGGGCAAACAGGGGGCGGCCAGCCGCTTCTTTATCGATGCCGATGGACAGCAGTGGTTCGAGCCGCGCTGTCTGTTGATTCAGCAACCGGATTTCGACGACGTCAAACTTCAGCAAATCCTGGATGTAATGCACAATGTTCGACTTCAGCAACTCAATCCGCTCGCCGACTTCCATGTGGAAGACTTCTTCTGGCGTCAGGTTGGAGAGTTCGACTCCCGCCAGATGGATGGCTTCCAGCTTTTGCTGCTGGAGCATTTCATCGGAGACATCGCGCACGGTCACAATGAGACACGTGGGACTTCCGCTCTCATCAAAGACGGGGGCCGCATGTGTTTGGTAGTAACGGTGGTCTTCGACCCGCAGCGTCGAACAACTCGCCTTTCCAGTTGCCAGGGCTGTGTGAAACGGACAGAAGTCAGGTCCCAGGATTTCGGGGTGGCCGAGTGCGGCATAGAACCCCATTCCCACGACGTCTTCCGCCGTTGCCCATTCCTGAAAGCGGCGGTTCGCCCAGGTGATGGTATTTTCCAGGCTCATCATGACGACGCCGCCTGGCATGCCGTCAAGAATCTGCTCGCTCTGCACGAGATGCCTTAATTGGGTGGCAGCCGCGGAATCGATGTAAACCGCGTCGTAATGCTCGTCCGCGACGGTCGAAAGCGCCGTGAACGGATCGCCAGCATCTACGAGTTCACACGCGTCACGAAAAAATTCGGTCAAGCCGGTCTGAGCATCGTCGTGATTCAATACACAGAGGACTTTGGGCTTTTGAGACACCCACCAACCTCCTAAAACGCTATTCACGCCCGTCGAATTATAGGGCCATTGCTTGGGCCGAACAACCGTCAAATGCAGTTCTAAACGATAGTTCTTGGATCGGTCACCCAGTCCAAATAAATTGACTTTGGTTCTGCTGGACGACCATGATTTGCCAGATCAACAGCGGTCGAAGGGACTTCTTCCGCATGTCCACTACAAACGGAGGGCTGCTGTAAGCGGCGAGACCTGCCCAGCGGAAAAGGCCCGGTTGCTGTTTCAGACGGCCCGCGAACTCCGGACACGGCGACTCTATTTAGCCCCTGATTTCCACAGGCGCAGGGGCGCTGGTTGTTGGCGAGCGATCCCGTCGCGGGCGGCCTCGGGTGGCCGCCCGCGGGGATGAGCCTGCTCGCTGGGCTTCTTCTTTCCCAGGCGAATCCAATGCAGGTTAGACCTTGTCCGCGGTGGGGCAGACAAATCCTTCGCGATAGGATCGCGACAACAACTTGGTTGCCTCGGGAGACTCTGGAAACGTCTCGTTGGTGGTGTCGAACTTCAGTACCGGTCCCATCGACAGCGGATACTTTTCCAGGTCGACCCGATTGTCCTTCAGGTGAGCGACGGTTCGCTCGAGCGTCTTTTGATTGTCATCGAGGCTCTTCACGCCCTCGAGTGCCGCGCCAATCTCGGCGACGGACCTGTGGTTATTCTCACCAAGATAATACGAGATGTTACCGAGGTGGCTCATGCCAGCAGACAGGTGACCTTCGCGGACGTCGGCATTCAAGTCCTCCATCTTTCGGCTGGCGCAAGCGTCGAGGAAGTTCTGGAAGTGCAGTTCATCATTGCCTCCCTTGAATTCCTTGATGATGTTGAGGTCCTTGTCGTACGCCACGCAGTGGTTGTAGGACTTCTGGACCAGATAGCCGTCGCTGCCGTAGAACAGCACGCCGATCTTGTTCCCCTTCTTGCTACCGAACAGGGTGTTGAGTTCGTCGTCCGCGGACTCGGTGATCTCCAGTCCGCGCGTTTCAAAGACGATGCACTTCTTACCGTAGTCGTAAATCGTCACTTCGGTATTGGCGGTGTCGCCGGCGTCGACATAGCTGGGATCCTTACGCTCGGCCTGATAGCCGAGTCGACCACCATAACTGACGATCGTGCTCGGGTGGGTATCGATCCCCAGTCCCCAGCGGGCGATGTCTGTTTGGTGGGGGCCCTGATTTCCCAAGTCGCCATTGCCATACTGACGCTGCCAATGCCAATCGTAGTGAAACCGTTGTCGGGTGATCTTCGGATCGGTGTACTGGGCCGGTCCGCTCCAAAGGCTAAAGTCGACTCCGTTGGGAATCGGGAAATCGCCCTTGGCACCAATCGACTTGCGCCGCTTGTAACAAAGACCGCGGGCAAAATTCACTTCGCCAATTCCCCCGCTCTGCAGGAACGCAACCGCTTCGCGACAAGCCGGGTTGGAGCGTGACTGCGTGCCGACCTGGCAAATTCGCTTGTATTTCCGAGCAGCCGCAATTAACGCCGTACCTTCGGCGATATTGTGGCAAACGGGTTTTTCGATATAAGCGTCCTTGCCGGCTTGCATCGACCAGATTCCGCATAGGGCGTGCCAATGGTTGGGCGTCGCCGTGCTGATGGCGTCGACCGAGTCGTCGTCCAGCACGCGCCGCATGTCAGAGAACAGTTTCGGACGGAATGACTGGCTCTTGGCAATCGCATCGCACCTCGCGTTGCCTTTCGCTTCGTCTACATCGACGATGTAGAGAATGTCGGTCCGCTTGTCCTTAATGAACTGGCCGATGTGCGAGCCGCCGCGCCCGCCCGCACCGATGATCGCGACGCCGATCTTCTCGTTCGGGGACTGTGCGCGGGATAAACGAGGTGCCAGCGCGACAGCGCCGGCGGCAGCAAGCGTATGGGTCACGAATTTACGTCGATTGAGCTGAGACATACTTTTTCTCCGTACGGTTGGTTGAAGAATCATGGGAAGCGCGTTCACGCGGTTGGCGGGACTGCCGTGGCCCCGCTTCAATCCGCTGCGAAACCCTGGTGCGGGGCAGGGGGTCGCGCGGTGGGCAAGGTGCAAATGCGGGGACCGAGCGTCAGGATCAAGTTGCCGACATTATAGCCAGGATTTTCTCGATCGCGAATTGTTCCGCGCTGAGTCGGAAAATTTATTCCGAAGCCGAGTCGAAATGCCTTCGATCGGCTCCCGTGTGGCGTCGGGCGATCGCAAGCGTTGGGCTGCGATCGCTGACCGTTCCAAACGGCTACTTCGAGGTGTTCTCAACCGGGGCGGGCTCGTAGCTGAATGCCAGTTCGTCCAGCGGTCGGATCCAGATATTCCGAAAACGAACCGGGCTATCATGATCCTGCAGGAAGAGTGGGCCTGTCATGGTTCGTTTTTGCCGCTCCCAGATCGTTTGCAAGTAGGGTGTGGTGCCGTATCGGAAAGGGTGGTAGGTCGAACGCGGTTCGCCGAACGTCGTCCGATCCTGCACCAGTTTCCCGTTGAGCCAAGCCGTCAGCATGCCATCCTCGATAATCGCACCCGCAGCGTTGCGTCTGGGCGCCCGATAAAGCACGTCGTAAACCTGCCACTGGCCCGGCGGGCGACACGCGTTGACCAGGGGTTTCGAGAATCCGTACAGGGCACCGATGTCGTTCATACCCGGTTCTGTTGTTCCGATCGAATTGATGATCTGAAGCTCATAGTTGCCATGCAGGTAAAGGCCGCTGTTGCCGCTGCCTTGGGCAGGCAACATGAACTCCGCGTGGATCTCCGCATCGCGAAAATGGATGCGCGACACCACGTGGTTGGTGCGCCCCTGGCCCCGTGCTGATTGAAGAAGTCCATCGATGATCGGCCAATCGGATGCCGTGCCTTGCCGGCCAAGGAACAGGTTGGTTCCCTGGCCATCAAACAAGACGATCGCACCCGACGGTGGCCGAACGGGCAATTCCGTTTGGGCAGGCCGGAAGGGTTGGTCGCCTGGTTTCGTTGCTGGATCGGCGTGTACCGAGGAGATTGTGAAAAGCACAAGTCCCGCGATCAGGAGACGCCGGCAGCCGGCTGCCCAAACCGCATTCCAAGGGGAGGCAAGAATCGTCATGGCGGGTCAACTCGCAGTGATTGTGTGAAGGGGAGGGGGGGCGACGATGCCGCGCTCGCGATGGCTTGGGCCATCGAGATGACGGCAATCATCGGGCAGGCAATTCGGTACCGATTGCTTGTCGAGTATACCAGTTGGTGTTGCCCGCGGGGACTGTGTGGCGCACCCGCCCAACGCCGCTACAACGTTCGTGTTTCGACGCTGTGTTTCGCGTTCGTGTT